>JAFGCP010000226.1 GCA_016932595.1 Deltaproteobacteria bacterium | reverse complement strand
TTCCGATATGGATGCTCTCTAATGTAAAATCAAGCACTTAGCCTGTCCAAAACAACCAATTTGAATTATTTTGGACAATAGTGATGTTAGGAAGACTTTTAAAAACACCCGTTAAAAAAAAGGGTAGCGCAAAAAATTTGATACGGGGCTTACAACGGTACATATCCGAGGTCAGGCTTATGGACGCAGGGCGCGCTGCGGCGTACTGCGTCGCCGCCGGAATGCTTCGGGAGAATCAAACCGGCGCTCAGATCGACACGCCAGGCGTATCCTGATACATGGGGAATTCAATGACCGTATCCTCCTGCTTGCCGCTTTCACGCAAGAGCTTCAAAAATTTTTCACGCTGTTTTTCATAATAGGACGGATCCTGCGGGTTTTGGGCAAGGGCCCTGTTGATTGCATCAAGGGCGGAGGGTACATCGCCATTTAAAAAATAGCTTTCCGCAAGTGTATCGAGAATATGCGGTTTCGGATCGAGCTCAGCCGCTCGTCGGGACAGCCGCAATGCTTCGGATGAATTGCGCCATGCGGGATCCTGCGCTGTTGCGTACAGCCAGGCAAGGTTGTTCAGGGCTTCAGCATAGTCCGGCGCAAGCCGCAGCGTTTCCTGATAGTCCCTGACCGCCCTGCCATAGTCTTTTTTTTCAAAGCTGACATTGGCCAGCATAAAATGCAGGGCCGGATTTTCCGGGTCTGCGTCGATGCGGCGCTGCGTTATTTTCTGCAGCACGGACAGTTCCGATCCCTTGATAAAGGAATCGCCAAAGCCCGCATACAGCCCGCCCAGCAGAACAAAGGCCAGGCAATACTGGGCAATAAGCCGTCCGACCTTCCGGTCATGCTGCTTGACCAGCAGCGGATCAGCCTCACAGCGCTGCATAAACTCAATGCGCTGCTGTATGCTGTAATGATGCCAGTTGGGTGCGGTGCGGCTTTGTGAGCCCGCAACGGCTATTTTGTCGAGGGAGGCAATGATGCCCGTTGCCGAGCCGGTGTAACGGCAGGCAAAACCGTCTGCCTGGCGCTCGAAATTTCTTGAAAACACACCGAAAAGACCGCGAAAATATAAAAGCAGCAGGGTGACCAGCAGGAGCATGCTGAAGCAGGAAAGCGCGGTTCCCGGCCTGCCGTCTGCGCTGATGACCGCATTGAAAATACCGTCATAAGAAAGAAAGAGATAAAAAAAGACGGTAAAGAATATATAGGCGAAAAGTGCATAGCCGAGGATGAACAGGAGATAAAACAGCATGTGCCGGTGCTTGACGTGCCCGATTTCATGGGCAACAACGGCCTCGAGCTCACGGTCATCCAGCAAATCCAGCAGCGCCGGACTGATCAGAAGATAGCGAAATTTCGCCACAAAGCCGAGAACGCCCGCCGTTATGAGCTTTCCCTCGAAGAGATCCCACGCAAGCATATCGGCGCAGGCAAAGCCGGCATTGGTGCAAAATCTTTCCAGACGGTCGCGAACGGGACCTGGGGCAAGGGGTTTGCATGCCCACAGGCGAACAAGCAGCGGAGGGAAAAAAACACCCAGAATGATGAAAGCGAACACCATGAAACCGTATTCGGCAAGGGGGCTGGCATTCAAAAGGGCGATCACCTCCTGCGGCAGCAGCCGGGCAGCGTCAAAGACAGCGGAAAATATAAGCCATGGCGCGATAAGCGCGCTGTTGAATCTGATATGTGACGCGAGATAGCCCCGCAGGGTGCTTGAGGGATTACAGAATCGCCTGTGCGAGGCAAAGGCGCAGCGCCAGATAAGCACAAGGAATACAAAAAAAAGGGCGACGGCTGTCGCGCTCTGCGCCACATAGCTGTCAGCGAACTGCCGCAGCGGAAGCAGCAGTGACTTGAGGCCGAGAATATAGATAAAAAAAGCCCAGGCGATAATAGACAACAGCATGCAGCGGCCGATGCAGGCTCCGTGTCGGCTGGCAAATGAGCCCGTGGCGCCGGTGAGATAGGCTTTTTCAAGACGGTCAAACCGGTGCTTTACCACCAGAAAAAATGCCGCATAGCCTGCAAGAATTGCCCCGAGCGTCGCAAGGGGGGGCAATACGGGCGCGGCGTCCTGGTCGCTGAAGGAAAACAGGGAAAAAACGATTATGAAATAAAGCGCATTGGTAAACACAGCAGCGATGCCTTGACAAAAAAAGGCGGCCAGGAGCCGCCTTTGCGACATGAAGCTACAATAGCTGCGGAACCGGCCTGCGCACCGGCAGCCTCACCGCATGCTGCGGGGCATGATCCGCACCGAAAAGACGCGAAAAAAAACAATCGTTTCTTCTTTACATGACGTCGCCTGCAACCATGGTTTTCTGAAGGCGATCACTACGGGCTGCTGCGCGGCGCTTGGGTTGCCGGCCGCGCAGGCTGAACGCTTTCAGATCAAGACATGCCGCTTCAAATATATTTGCCGATTATGCGCTTCTGATCAGGCGGCAGTTTTTCATGGCGAGCCTGCTCGAAAATAACATCGGCTATTTTCAAAGCCATGAAATAATCCTCCTCCACCTTCCTGGTGCGCTCTTCCCTGCTCAGGTCCTTGTATTCAGGAACCAGATGTGATGCGTAAAAAGCCACCTGAAGGGCTGCAGCAATGCTCGGAATTTTACCGCTTCTGTCGGACATACTCTCCTCCTTCAACAGGTTGTCGTTAGATCGGGTACGCAACTACCTTTTACATAGTAGCGCATCGACATATCGTTTCTCAATATTTTTTTGACCGGCAAGGGGGGATACGGTCTCTTCAAAGCGAAGCAGAAGCTCTTCCAGGTATGCGGTGAGCTGCGGCGGGGCATGGCCGCTGCAGTACGGCGCCAGCCAGTTCTGGGCGGCTGTGCGGAAAGAACCGCGCAGCGCGAAACCGCCGTTGGGTTTTTTGCGAAACATTCTGGCGATACATGCCTTGACGTCATCCCCGGACAGGGGCTCAAGGCGGGCTTCGCCGGTGAGCGCAAGGCGGGCCAGCAAGGTGGTCACAAGAGCGTCAACCGTAAGGTCGCGCGGCTCCTGACAGTTAGTGGTCATGAGGAAATCGGAAAACAGAAATGCCGGATCCAGCGCCAGACAGCCAAACAGCAGCGAATCGAGCTCCCGACAGATGCTGACTGCCTGCCGAACAGCGTCGAGCTCCCGAAGCGACAGAAATGCCCGGTACTGGCAGGACCCGGGCTGCACAAGACCCTCGAACAGCAGCGGCCGGCTTTGCGCAATCCCGCTGAGGGCATCACCTCGAGGGCTCCCGTAAAACGACGCGAGAAGTGACCGGTCCTGTATATGCCAGCCGGCATTGAGGAATTCCGAACGGGCGTTCATGATGAGGCTGATGCCGGCGCGAAACAGGGTTTCGGCGTGAAACCTGGAAACCAGCGCCAGCGAAGCCCCGCAATCGGCATTGCTGAGCGATTCCAGGGCGATACCGATAGCGCCAGCCGCTTTTCCGAGCGCCCGGGCCGTATCTTCTGCCGAGTGGACTTCAAGAGAGTCGGCAACGAGAATTTTATTGGCCAGCACAATCGTTTCACGCTGGAACCGGTCATGCAGGTCGCTGTCCTCAATCAGGTCGAGCACCGAGAGATAAAACCGCGGCATAGTGTCGCCAGAAAGCCCGCAGCGGGGTTGCAGCGCAGCGCGTGCAGGCTGACCGGGGCCGGATGCCTCCTGAATGGCGGCGGATACATCCCGAAGCTCTTTGTCCGCAGGGAGGTGATAAATTTTTAAAGCTTCATCAAATTCAGGGAACCCGTATTCGGCAAGCCGCCTGCTTTTCCAGGCATAGGCGGCCTCCTCGGACTCGGGGGCCGTGTCCCAGATGATGCCTTCGGCCAGTGAGTAAAATAAATCCCGATCGTTTGCATACAGGGCGTTCATGAGGGGCATGACATAGCTGTAGGCGTCCTTATCGCGGAATATGAAAAAATATGTGCCGTCGATTGTAGCGGCCGGCATGGTTTCGTATTCTTCCGAAATATCGGTGTCCTGCTGAATTTTCAGCACGCGGACGAGCTTTTTCAGCGATGCCACCAGGAACTGTTCGTCGGCTTCATGAAACCACTCCATGACTTTCAGCTCGCTGCACTTTGAAAGCAAAAAGTACCACTGGGCGAGTGCGGTGGCGTCAAGGCTGTCCTTGCGCCAGCAGTCCATGTCAAACAAAAACTGAAGCTGCTCGTGACTGGTAAGGGAAATCAGCTGCAGCGAGTCCTGCACGCCCGTCTGCCGCACGGTCCAGTACACCTCCTCGCACGGCAGCGCCTGCACGAGTTCCCGGGCATTGTGGGCCAGCATAATGAGGTCGCGCCTTTTATCCCAGGGCGCCGCGAGCACGCGCCGAACCTTGTGCGCAAGGTCAAGGGCGTTGAAGGCTTTTTCCGCGGCAGCAGGCGTTGGGCCGGGGGGCCGCTTCGTGATTGTGCGGCCGGCGGTTTTTTTCTGTACGGTCCGTTTACCCATTTTTTACGCGTATACCTTCATTCGGATTCGGGAAAGACAATCAGATAAGCAGCCCCAGCATCATGTCGAATATATCATTAACCTAAACTGAGCGATTTTGTGTGCAGCCCTTTCAGGGCAATAGTCTTTCGCTCATTCTCGGCAGGCATACCTGCCTGCCTGCGAG
>JAFGCP010000225.1 GCA_016932595.1 Deltaproteobacteria bacterium | reverse complement strand
TCGGGATAGCGCCACTTGGCGGCCTGCGCGGCTGGAAATGCACAGCGGGCAATCACGCCCGGCGTACCGCTGATATGCGTCAGGATATGCAGGCCGCGCGCGGCTTCAAACACCGCGTCAAGATCGCGAGCCTCGCCTGTCGTGATGAAGCGGTAGACCGCCCCCGCCAGATAAAATCCGGTAAAAATGGCGCTGTCGCCGCCGGTTCCGTACAGGGAGGGCTCGCCGTCTTCCGCCTCGGCATACCGGCCCTGCCAGATAATGCCGTTTACACAGTGATAGGCCTGATAGTTCTGCTCAAGCATGACTGCCCGCTCATACAGCTGACGGTCGCTGACCGCTGCAGGATCAAGATCCAGCAGATAGCTTAAATCCTCTGCACAGGCGTCTTTGAACCCACACACCCCTGCAGCCGAAGGGCAGAGCGTGCTGCCGGCCAGAACCATAAGCATAAACAGACTCAGGCAAAACTTTTGCATCGCAACTCCTAACAGATATACACCCCTTCGATTCACGAAGCACTGTATGTAATAAAACCCCGCTTCGGGATGTCCTGAATAAAGATATAGTGTGGGGATAATGGCGGGTCAAGGCAAATTATGAAACAGCTTATATGGCGGCGGGTTAGGAGTGCGTGCGTAAAACGTGGCCTGAATTTCGTATGCGCTATACCTTGCTTATACAGTTATTTTACCCCCATAGTTTCTGTTCTGGTCCTAATAAGCCGGATCATCGAACCGATCCAGCGAAAAGAACCGTTCATATAAAGCCTTTCCTGTATCTCCTGCGTACACAGGCTAAAATATATGCTATGCTTATTAGCTAAAACCGGGCAAGGGCTGCCAGAATGCCGGCGGCATTCCGCTTATGAAACTGTTGACGCGGGCATTGAATTCATACTAATGGTTATAGCGTACCTGTCATGCTGCGGCAAACGCAGCCGATGAAACAGGAAAAAAATATATATTAACTGTCTCATAATAGTATTCGCAACAGAAACCATGTCATTTCCAGCCGTCTTCCCGGCGAAAGCCGGGAACCAGTTGCAATAAGCTCTGGATTCAGGCCTGCGCCGGAATGACAAAATGTGAAAACACTTATGAGATGATCAATAACAACTGCATTAAAGCAAAGGACGTGGGCCATGGAAAAAATTGATATATCGCTCTCGAATTTAAATGCAATTTTCCCGGATGAGTTTACGGAAGAGCAAAAAGCCAAAGCAAAGACCCTGTTTCTTAAGGAGCTGTCCTATACCGCACACGAGTTTTACGGCGGAAAAATAATGACAATGCCCAAAGCCGGCATATACGGTTTCAACTGGTTTAATGTCTGGTACACGCCGGGAGTATCCGCAGTGTCAACCGGCATTCGCGACAATAATGAACTTTCTTTCGATCTTTCAAACAGGAGCAATCTTGTTGCCGTCGTCTCCGACTCAACACGGGTGCTCGGCGACGGAGACTGTACGCCGGCGGGCGGGCTCGGGGTCATGGAAGGAAAGGCCTTTCTGATGAAATACCTCGGCGGCGTTGACGCGGTCGCACTGTGCATGAACAGCTATAACGACAAGGGCAGGCATGATCCTGATAAAATTATCGATTTCGTGAAAATGGCTGAGCCGAGCTTCGGCGCCGTCAACCTTGAAGATATTTCGCAGCCCAACTGCTTCAAGGTACTGGATACCCTGCGCGAGGCATGTGATATTCCCGTATGGCATGATGACGCGCAGGGCACCGGCTGCGTAACCGTTGCTGGGCTGATCAATGCGCTCAAGGTGGCGGAAAAAGCTATTGATAAAGTTAAAATAGTTATGATGGGAGCGGGCGCATCCAATACGACTATCGCGCGGCTCATTCTCCAGGCAGGCGCTGATCCGGGGAACATGTCGGTGTTTGACTCAAAGGGCGGCCTCCATACCGGCAGGGAGGACATTAAAGCCGATACGGCTTTTTACCGGAAATGGGAGCTGTGTGAAGCTACCAATCCGGCTAAATACACTGCCATAGACCAAGCCATGCGGGGGGCCGATGTGCTCATAGCACTCAGCCACCCCGGGCCGGATGCGGTCAAGCAGGACTGGATCAGAAGCATGAATAAAAAGGCGGTTGTATTCTGCTGCTCGAATCCGGTGCCGGAAATTTATCCGTATGCGGCAAAGGAGGCAGGCGCCTACATTGTCGCAACTGGCAGGGGCGATTTCCCGAACCAGGTCAACAACTCCGTCGGGTTCCCCGGCATCCTCAAAGGCGCTCTTCTCGTCCGGTCGAAAAAAATAACCGATGAAATGGCCCTCGCCGCCGCATATTCCATTGCAAAGTTCGCTGAGAGAAAAGGCATTCATCCTGACAGGATTATGCCCTCAATGGACGAAACAGAGCTGTTTGCCGAAGAGGCCGCCGATGTCGCAATGGAGGCGATCAAGAACGGCGTGGCCAGGATACTCCTCACCCGAGATGAAGTGTACAATCGGACCCTTGCCGACATCAAAGAAGCGCGGGCGGTAATGGATCTTCTCATGGAGAAAAATTTTATTAAAAAGCCTGATATCAGATTAATTGAGGACGCCGTGAAAAAAGCTGTCGACGCGGTCAGGAACTAGGAGCCGGCCATGAGAGAAATAGCAGCCAGTGAAATAATCCCGGTTGTGCGCGATCTGTGCATGAGCGCAAATTATGATCTAGGCCAGGATGTTCTCAATGCATTTGACAGGGCCGGCGCCTCGGATGAATCTCCTGTAGCACGGGAGGTGCTTCAAGAGCTGAAAGAGAACGCGAGGATTGCCCGGCAGGAACAGGTCCCTCTGTGCCAGGATTGCGGCCTTGCGGTTCTGTTCGTTGAGATAGGCCAGGACGTGCATGTCACGGGCGGCGACCTGAAAGCGGCAATCAGCCAGGGGGTACAGCAGGGCTATGCGGATGGCTATTTGCGAAAGTCAGCCTGCCATCCGTTCACGCGCAGGAACACCGGCGATAATCTTCCGGCTATCATTCATTTGGATATTGTTCCGGGCGATACAATAAGAATTACCATGGCTCCAAAGGGCGGGGGCAGTGAAAACATGAGCCGCGTAACCATGCTCACCCCGGCAGCAGGCTATGCGGGCGTCAAGGAATTCGTCGTCAACCGTCTGCGTGAAGCGGGCGGCAATCCCTGTCCTCCCACTATTGTCGGCATCGGCATAGGCGGCACCTTCGAACGCTCCGCCCTGCTTGCCAAGAAAGCTCTGCTGCGCGAGATCGGGACGAGGAACCCTGATCCTGAAATAGCCGGGATGGAACTGGACATTCTGGACGAGATAAACCGGCTCGGCATCGGCCCCATGGGATATGGAGGGAACACGACCAGCCTGGATGTTTTTATGGAAATGGAGCCGTGCCATATAGCAAGTCTGCCTCTTGCTGTCAATATCAACTGCCATTCAGCGCGGCATAAAGAAGCTGTCATCTAACTATAAGCAGGAGCATACAAATGAATGCCCCACTACGACTGCATACTCCGCTTGCCGAAAAAGACCTCGAGAAGCTGGCTATAGGAGATAAAGTTCTCATTACCGGAGTTATCTATACCGGCAGGGATGCAGCCCATAAAAGGCTGTTCGATCTTATCGAACAGGGAAAGGAACTGCCCCTGGACCTGAAAGGGCAGATTATGTATTTTGTAGGACCTTCTCCCGCAAAACCGGGGCAGGCTATAGGCTCGGCAGGGCCTACGACAAGCTATCGGATGGACGCTTTCTCACCCAGACTGATAGAGCTCGGCCTTAAGGCCATGATCGGCAAGGGCAACAGGGCGCAGGCGGTCTTAGATGCAATGAAAAAGCACAAGGCTGTTTACTTCGGTGCAACCGGCGGCGCAGGCGCTCTTTTAGCCAAGGCAATAAAAAAGGCGGAGATTGTGGCTTATGAAGACCTCGGGCCCGAGGCGATCAGAAGGCTGGAGGTGGAAGATTTTCTGGTCATTGTCATTAACGACGTGCGGGGAAATGACCTGTATGCCGAAGGCGCCAGAAAATACAGAAAATGCTAGAGCAGTTTTCTTTTTGCTGTAGCCATTGGCTTTTGGCGAGCTTTTGCTTCGCTTGCCCGCGCTATATTCTCGCAAGATAAACCAAACTGATGGAATGACTATCGCTCGAACCGCCCGGGCGGCACTCACCAAAAGCTCACCTGTGCATATACGGCTACAGTATTTTGAAAAATGCTCAAGGCGCAAACCGCCAATCAATTATTTCCATCAAAAACCACGAGGCCTCAGCTGTAGGGTGGGTGTAGCAAAGCGAAACCCATTAAATGTATGTATGCCCGTCAATGGTGGGTTTCACCCACCCTACCGTTTCTTCTTTCGGGTTTGACATCCATCATTTTCCCACATTGCCTCTACATACTCCCGCAACTGTCAAACTCCTGGAGTCCCCCAGCAGAGCTAGGGGGGGGTACCTATTATTCATTATTTCCATCAAAAACCACCAGGCCTCAGGTCGCAGGCTTTTTTTCTGCACTATCCCACTATCCGCATCCATATTTTTTTACACCGGTTATTTTCAGTATTTGAAATATTTATTGACATTTACTACTAGGAGCCCTATCTTCTGCCCAGCTGGAACAAACTTTTTCCTTCACACACTGCTTCCGGCGCACTGCTCTGATACGGTTGCTGATGTTCAAATATTTTTTTAACAGGGGGCTGGTAAAAAAAATTTAACATGGCAGGGAGGGCAGCATGGACATCATCGGAACGAAAAACCTCAGGGACGTTTTAGAGTTCAAATGCAGGGAGTTTGCTTCAAAGGAGGCCATCGTTTTCGAAGACCGCGACGGCAATGTTATCCGGTATACCTACAAAGAGCTTGACGAGCTTATCAACAAATACGCCAATATTATTTTAAGCAAGGGCATTAAGAAAGGCGACAAGGTGACGGTGCACCTTGTAAACTCGCCGGAATATCTTTTTGCCTGGTTTGCCCTGGCGAAAATCGGCGCGGTAATGATTCCCACCAATGTCCTGGCGGGAGCTTTCGAACTTGAATACTATCTTGAGTTCTCCGAATCCGTGGCAGTCATCACGGAGCCGGCCTATCTGGATCTCTTCAACGGCCTCGCGGAAAAATGTCCGAAAATAGGCCATATTTTCCTCACAAGAACCTCCCCCCGCTATCCCGGCCCGCGGATTGTCGAGCTCTACCGCAGGGAGATGCCCGAAGCTGTCAGCTCGCGTGTTGAGCATGTTCTGATACCGGAGCTTCTGAAAGACGCGCCGGCTGAGCTTGCGCCGGTCAAAATCCATAATGAAGAAGACCTGATGTGGCTGTTCACCTCAGGCACGACATCACGGCCGAAGGCTGTGCAGCTCACCCATGCCAATGCGGTTTTTTCAGGTATTTTCGGGGCCCAGGCCTGGAAGGTTGTTCCTGCGGACCGGCATTTTATCGTGCTGCCCCTGTTCCACGTAAACGGCCAGTTCATATCCGTCATGCCCACGCTCACCGCAGGGGCAACGCTCATTATGGCGGAGGTGTTCAGCGCATCAAAGTATATGGAGCAGGCGCGCAGGCATGGGGCGACAACTTCGAGCCTGGTCGCGGCAACGGTGAAAATGATATTAAATCAGCCCGCAACCGAGCTTGACGGCCGGAACGATTTCAGGATGATCATGTATGCCATTGCGATCCCCGAAGAAAAATGGATCGAGTTCGAAACGCGGTTCAATGTTCCCCTGTGCGACCTCTGGGGCATGACTGAAACCCTCGGCGCAACGACCATCAATCCCATCGACGGCGTACTGAAGCGCAACTGCATCGGCATGCCGCGCATGGAAAACGCGGCGAAGGTCGTTGATGAGCGCGGCATGGAAGTTCCCCCGGGCACCGTCGGGGAGCTCGTCGTGAAGGGGGTGCCGGGCAGAACGCTTATGAAGGGCTATTACAATAACCCCCAGGCCACAGCCGAAACGATCATAGACGGCTGGCTGTACACGGGCGACAATGCCCATATGGATGAAGACGGCTACTTTCATTTCATGGACAGAAAGAAGGACATGATCAAGCGGTCGGGCGAAAACGTGGCGACATCGGAAGTTGAGTATGTCATCAGCCTCCATCCAAAGGTGCGGGAGGTTGCTGTCATCGGCGTGCCGGACCCCATACGCGATGAGGCGGTCATGGCATGCGTCATCGTGCTGCCCGGCGAAACATGCACGGAGCAGGACATCATCGACTGGTGCGCCGAGCGGCTGGCAAAGTTCAAGGTGCCGAGCTTTGTAAAATTCAGAGACGATTTTCCCCGTACGTCCATCGGGAAGCTGCAAAAAAACATCATCAAGAAGGAAGAACTGGAGGCCATGAAGGCCGGGAAGTAAC
This sequence comes from Deltaproteobacteria bacterium, assembly GCA_016932595.1. GTDB lineage: Bacteria > Desulfobacterota > WTBG01 > CAIYCZ01 > CAIRTM01 > CAIWCT01. Next base: position 45 of record JAFGCP010000225.1, on the reverse strand, counting down.
AACTGCCGGCAGCATTCCGGAGGCTGCTTCATTCTGTTGTGCTGC
>JAFGCP010000224.1 GCA_016932595.1 Deltaproteobacteria bacterium | reverse complement strand
TTGACCGGATCCATGAGAATGCGGGTATAGGATTTCATATCGGCGGCCGGGTCGATATACACAAGCAGGGCCTTGCCTTCGCCGCCCGCTTTAAGCTGCGAATAGTCGCCCAGAAACCCCGTTGTGTTTGTGCTGCGGGCCTGCATCGTCGCGCAGGCCCCAAAAAGCATGAGCACACACCAACCTGTGAGTACCTGTAATATCAAGTTGCTTTGTATCCTCATAGCTTTGACCTCCTTAGATTAATGGGTTATAAAGGTGTTATTAAAAGCATTCCTGCCGACTTCTCTATGAATTTTTATTCCGGCTGCAAATCAATACGAATATAAACTATATAGCACATTTTTTAATTTCACCTCAGGGATTTGGAATTGCCCCTAGAGAGACAGCATGTTTAATAAGTATTCTGCGCACCTCCTCGATGGTAAGCGGGTGCCCCTGGCAGGAATGGCCGGCATGGACGATGAATTCCGATTCCATGCCTTCGATATGTGCGCTTGAATACTGGACAACGCCGTCATTCCACTCCTGCTTAGGGTCATCGGGATTTTTCACCGCTATGATCGAATTGCCTTTAACCCCCGGCGCCAGGGGGATTTCGGCCAGAGTCTTCATGACCGGATTTCCGGGCGACATGCTGTCAAGGCTCGTGACGGGAAGCCTGTCACCAAAAAGGTTTTTAACATCATCTCTGAGAAATGTGTATGCGCTCAGGGGGAATGTGACAATAGTTGACGGCAGGCTGATTATTTTTTGGGCTATTTTTCGTATCCACCGGCTGCTCAGATAACTTCCCCGATGGGGAGTCGAGATAAACACCACGCGCTTCACAAACGGCAGCGGCTCGACAATCAGGGCGCGGCGCATCAGGGCTTTCAGCTCATCGGAAAGGTCAAGGCTATCGATATCCTTATCGGTCAGGGACCGCACAAGCCGCTCGCCTGTATCAACGGCCGTAAATTTGGTGAGAAGTCCACCCTGGCTGTGGCCGACCACGACCATCTGAGCAAGGGCCGGGTCTTTTCCCTCAGGGTCGAGCCGGGCGACCTGGCTGCGCAGGCTGTCCCGCAGATCAGCAGCCGACAGCGTAACCAACGCATTGCTGTTGTACATAAAAAACCAGAACTGATAGGTCCGGCGCAGCTCCGGATCGGCGCGCAGGGTATTCCACATCTCCGTCCACCACACCGGGCTGCTCATGGTGCCATGAACAAAGACGACGGGTATTCTGCCGGGCTGATAGGGCTGCATGAGATGCAGTTTATTGGGAACTGCCGTGAGCTTGCCAAGAAAAGATTTGAGCCCGAAGTCCCAGAGAATGGATTCATGTTCGAGCTGGTAGGCAGTCGGGGTTGTGGTATCGGTTTCAAGGGGAACCACGCGGTTGTCTACAAACACTTCGGCATCATCATAGGCCGAGTAGAGCTTCAGTGAAGCAGCGGCGCTGCCGTTGGTCAGCTCCGCAAGGCCTCCCTGTATGTCAAGAAATGCGGTAACCGGTACCGGCTGGTAGGCGGACAGGCCATCTTCCGCCTGTTTTTTAAGACCTATGAGGGGAAGCCCCATCCCCCGGGTCCGGTTGCGCACGGTAATGCCGCGCACGGCATATGTATACGCGGGCAGAAACTCTTCAAAATCCTCCAGGGCCCAGGGAAACTGTGCCCGTTTCAGGGCAATGGAAATGCCGCCGACAGGAAGCGTGCGCGGCCCTTCCTGCAAGACCAGCCTGCCGCCATTGCCGGTTGACAGTGCCCGCCATAAGGAAAAATTATACAGATCGCATGCCGCGCGAAACCTCTGATCAAAGGCAGAGGGAGGCGGCTCCCGCATGTCGGAAAGTATATAGAGGTAGGCATAGACAGCCGAAAGCAGGAAATAGTCGGGAGCGCTCTTGCTGGTGCTCGAAAAAAAACTTTTGTGCAGCTGTTCGCCATGCTCATAGCAAAGCTCTGCAAGAGCATAGAGCATATCCCTGCGGCCGTCGCTGAGCGCTTTTTTGTGAAGCTTTTCAATAACAGCAGCAGGGTTTTTTTTGAATGTTTGCTGCAGGTCGAAGCGAGCAAGGACGACCTTCGTGCTATCGCTGAAACCCCCATCGCTCAACGAGTTCTCAAACGTATCCTGATAAGCCGTGCGGGGCGTGATGTTTCGCACCCCTACGGGGGTCGCGCAGCCGGACCCGGCCAGCGCCCATACCAGCACCAGGACAACAGCTGCCAGCGTCTTTGTTTCAGGCATCATTGGCTTGTGTCTCGGACATGAGGTTCATACAGGTTTTCATCGTATAATTTCCCTCTGCTGTTTTAAGCAGAATCTGAACGAAAAGTCGTTTTTTTTCGGGTAATCCGCCTCAGCGAATAATCTAACAAATCCACTGGCTAAAAATCATCTCTCTGCAGATCGATAAACAAAAAGCCTGTGGCAAAATCAAGCAGTTCAAAAACGCCGATGCCGAAATTAAATCCCACAATGAGTGGATGGGCTTCAAGGCCGATTTCAAGAGGATCATAATACGTTTCTTTCGTTGACAGGTCAACGACGCTGACCTGCGCGCCGCCGCGGTTTTCAATCCCCGCCGGCCAGGGGATTTTAGCCTTACCGCGCGGGCCGGGAAGCCCTGCAAAAACAGAACGGTGAAAGCCCACAAATACCGACACCGGGGTGGTTGCCCGTACGCCGGCAGATATGCCGGGCCCGACCCTGACACGGACGCGGAAAATATCCATCAGGTCGAAAATCCTGTTCGGGAGATACATGAGAATCGGGTGTTTGGTTCTTTTTTTATCGCTTTTGCCGACCTGATCCTGTTTTTCAGCGGCAGCCGGCGAAGTGGTCTCCTGTGTAGCTGCCTGAGCACTGGCGGGGGTGTTTTGCCCGGCAGCATAGCCGGATTGCGGAAAGAACGCCAGCAGCACAAAAATGCTCAGGCTGAGAACAGATAAAAAAGACCCTGACACTTTTTTCATATTCGCATTTCCTTTTCGCCATGGTTTCTAACTGTACCAGTCTCTCCTGTTTGTTCGACGGCGAAATAATATCCTGCAATATATATAATGTGCAATTCATTTATTGTATATTTTTACCTGTCTATTTAAGCATACTCTCTGTGTAAAGACTGCAGGGAAAGTCTTTTTTAGTAGCTCCCCGCCTGACGGCGCATTCCCGCGAAGGGCTGCGTTGCCATCCTCCTGCCCTCCTGTATTAAATGCGGGCACGGTCTGACCTGTTTTTTTTTCAGCACCTGTATACTCAAAAATTTTTGGCCGCTACGCACTTGACCGCGCTGCACCCGTGCTTATATTTTTAGCGGATGCAGTAAGATACCACGTAAGGATTAAAGGAGGTGTTTATTATGGCAATCACATTATGGAGAACAAGGACCCCTTTCGAAGGACTTTTACGCTGGTTTGACGATGATTTTTTTTCTGCCGAGGTGGCAAGAGTTTGGACGCCGGCAATTGATGTAGAAGAAAAAGACGGGGCATATCTGGTGAAAGCAGATCTGCCCGGGCTCAAGAAAGACGACATTCACATCGAACTGCGAAACAGCGTGCTGACCCTGCGAGGCGAGCGCCGTGATGAACATGAGGAGAATAAAGACGGCTATCACAGAGTCGAGCGGACTTTCGGCAGTTTTGAGCGGAGCTTGAGAGTTCCCGAGGGAGTGACCGAAAAAGACATACATGCAAAATACACGGACGGAGTACTGGAGCTGAGCATTCCGGCTCCGGCGGCAAAAGAGCCAAAGGCCATAGAAATAAAGGTTGAATAACCTGCAAGCGGCCTCATTGAGAGGGCGGGGGAGTTTTCTCCCCCGCCCTCTCATGCCACCGTCCCTACGGTTCCATATACGGCGGTACATGTGTTGTAGTAAAGTTTGTGCAATTGATCCGGCAATGCCACGAGTCCACTTGCATTACAGTACTTTTTAGGGAAGGCTTATTCCCTGTGTGCGGCTTTGGCGCTCCACCATGGGTCAGGGCTCTATTGCTGCGATGCGCGCCAGCATGTGTGCCAGCTCAACAAAAACACCTGGCCGGAGCAGGGGGCTGATTTTCCGGGCTGAGCTGAATTAAAAGGCGATGCGCAGCCGGAAAAAATTCCGGCCATGTGCTGAGGATTATTTTAAAAAGCGGCTCCAGCCCGATTCTGGTATACCCCGCCGGAGAAGTTCTGGCTGCGGCGCTGCAATGCAATGCCATTCGAGCCATGGTTAACAGCAAAGACGACCCGTATGCCGAGGCACTGAGAAAGGCCTGTGCAGACCGTGATGAATGTGTTCTTGAAATGGCGGTCTGGAACTGCAGGCAAAACAGTTTGCCCAGGGAACAATCATAAAAATAAGCTCATAAAAAAAGCCCGGCTCCTTAACGGAATCGGGCTTTTAAAGCTGGCTGCCCGGCGCTGGCACTATCATGATAGCAAGCAAATTGTGCTGGCACATAGCTGCAACGGGAAGTGCGGGCCGGCGAGCATGGCCATATGCCATGCTGCTGCAGCGTCTTCAACGCGCGCTTTACCGCCTTATTCTGCTTAGGCATTTGCCTTGACTCATAACAGCCATCGGCTTACACTATCCCAAAGCGGGGTACCGGCAACGCACACAGCAGATTTTTGCCTTTGCCCGCAAGGAGGAGTCTACATGAAAGTCCCCGTGATGTGCAGGACATCATCAAGGAGGTATGAGGGGGCTGTGAGCATCCATCGCAGAGGCACCGGAGGAAAAGATAAGAACTCCGGCCATGGCATTGCTGCTCCTGCATGCATGCACGGGTTGCTGATTACTGATGAAAGCATTGGCCATGAAAACCACCATTCCCCGCATGGTAATTATTGCTCTCATGGCGCAGATCCTGTTCGGGTTTGTGCCTGAGGCAAGCTCTGCCACACTTCTTAAAGTGCCGCTCAATTTTGACTCCGGCTTTGTCCGTGCCTCCCTGCTGGAGCAAATATTCACCGAGCCGGGCGAGCAGTCCACGCTCTATGACGAGGGCGGCGGCTGCAGCCGGTTTATCCTGGTCAGGCCGTCTGTCGACGTTCAGATGCGCAGCCTGAAAATCACCCTGCAGGGCAACGCTCGTCTTGGTGAAGTAAAAGACGGCCTCTGCACGGAAGCTCTCGACTGGAAGGGGTTTGTAGAGATATCCGTCGAGCCGTGGCTTGATCCCGCCACCAGTTCGCTGGCCTTGAGAATTACCGGCTGCCGGCTGCTTGATGTCAACCGCAACGCGGCTTACCCGGACCTGAAAATCTACAGCATTGTCAAAAAAAACCTCTATCCCCGTATCGAAGCTCACAAGATCGATTTTTCCAGCCAGCTGGCGGAGCTGCGCGCGTTGCTGCCAAGCATGCTGCCCGCCAGGCCTGAGGACGCACAGGCCCTGGCAGACTCCCTTACGGTAAAAAAGTTGAAAATGGCCCCTGACGGCCGTGGCCTTTTGATTGAAATAAGAATCCCGCCATCTTTCACAGGGCCGACACGGGAGCAGCGGATTGAAAAGATGTGGCAACAGCAGCAGCAGCGCAGGCTGGAGAGCTGGGATGCCTTTCTGACCTTTGCCATCAAGCGCATGGCCCGACGGCAAACCGGGCTGCAGCGCGAAAAATGCCTCGCCGCCCTGCTTGATGCCCGTCATGCAATTGTTGAAGTCCAGAGCGCCGTCGATGCCGGGCTTCGGGACCAGCTGCCGAAACTTTTCACGCGCACCTGGAATCAGGTGCGCTCGGCAGCCATGGAAATG
>JAFGCP010000223.1 GCA_016932595.1 Deltaproteobacteria bacterium | reverse complement strand
CGCCTTCAATCTTCTCCTTTGCCGCGACCTGCGCCTCGAATCGCTGCCGCTGGTCGACAGGGTCATTCAGCTCGGAAAAAGCATTGGCTATTTCGCGGCCCGTTATATACAGCTCAAAGCGGTCGGTCACGGTCGGGTCAAGCTCGTTTTTGCGCGCCAGGGGCGACACCTCAACCGGATACTGCGTGATAAAGGTGGGCTGCATCAGATGCTTCTCGGCCGCCTCTTCAAAAATCGTGGTCACGATCTCACCGAGCGTCTCATGGCCTTCAAGCTCGATGCCCAGCCTTTGCGCATGGCTGCGGGTTTTTTCAAGGTCATCGAGGTCTGCCATCGGAATACTGCCATACTGAGCCGCAGCCTCTTTAATGGTCAGACGCTTCCAGGGCGGCGTGAGGTCAATCTCGGCGCCCTGATACATGGTTTTGTACGTGCCGTTGAGCTCCTTGCAAATCGAGCAGAACATTTCCTCGGTGAGAGTCATCAAATCTTCATAGGTTGCATAGGCATGGTAGAATTCCACCATGGTGAACTCGGGGTTATGCTGGGTGGATATGCCCTCATTGCGGAAATTGCGGTTAATTTCAAACACGCGCTCGATGCCCCCGACAAGCAGCCGCTTGAGATACAGCTCCGGTGCTATGCGCAGGTACAGGTCCATATCAAGGGCATTATGGTGTGTCTTGAACGGCAGGGCCGTTGCGCCGCCGGCAATGGGGTGCATCATGGGCGTTTCGACTTCCACGAAATCTTTCCCGAGCAGAAACTGCCGCACCAGGGTGATGATTTTTGCGCGCATCAGAAATGTTGCGCGCACATCCTCATTGGCGATGAGATCAAGGTAACGCTGGCGGTAGCGCGTCTCCACATCCTGCAGGCCATGCCATTTCTCGGGCAGCGGCCGCAGCGACTTGGTAAGCATCACAAGGCTGTCGGCAAGCACGGTCGGCTCGCCGGTCTTTGTAAGAAAGGCGCGGCCCTCAATGCCGAGGAAATCGCCCAGGTCGACTTTTTTGAATGCGCCGTACTGCTGTTCGCCCACCCGGTTTTTCTGCACATAGGCCTGAATGCGGCCCTTGCGATCCTGAAGATGAAAAAAAGCCGATTTGCCGAAATCGCGCATGCCCACAACCCTGCCGGCAATGCGAAAAACAGACTGGCAGGCATCGACCTCTTCTGCCGACTTGCCGGCGCAGGCCTCAGCCACATCATGGGTGGTATGGGTTGCGGCAAAGCCGTTGGCATAGGGGTTTACCCCGGCCTGGCGCAGTTCATCAATTTTCTGAAGCCGTACCTGTAACAGATGATCTTCCATGTCTCTCCGGTTTACAAAATCATAGCGCAACCATTGCGCACAAGCTGCCATGTTAAAGGAAAGTAGCAAAATAACGTAAGACTCCCCATTAGTCAAGGTGAAAAGAGCCTCTGTGTTTTGGGCGAAAAGCAAGAAATTTAAATAGGTTGGATTTTTCAGAGTCAGAAATCGGGGGCAGGGTTCAGGTGTTAGGGTTCAGGTGTTAGGGTTCAGGGTTCGGGGATCAGGGTGGGGCGAGGAGACCTCGCCCGTAACCTCATATATACTTAATATGCAGGGGCAGGGGTTTTCAGGCGGCAAATATCTCTTCGTGGGCGAGCCGTTTAGCAGCGTATAACAGTGCGGCCTGTATATCGTCCTGGCAAATGAACGGATAATCTTTTTTCAACTGCTCCGGGGTTTCTCCATACGCCAGCTTTTCCATAATAAGCTCAACGGGCAGCCGCGTTCCCTTTATAACAGGTTTGCCAAGCATGATTTTGGGATCGACCACAATTCTTTTGAGAAGTTGTTTCTCCGTCATATCAGGCCTCAAGTTCTATGAATCTGATTTTTTTGCCTGCAACGACAACAAAATGCCCGGCAAGCTTTTCCTGGTAATGCTCAATCAGTGCCTGGGCAAATCGTATCTTTTCAGACACCTGATGTCCTTTAATCCTAAAAAGAATTACACCTGCAGCAAGTTGCTTTTGCAAAAATACAAGCTCGCCGAAATCCTTATCGTTGGTTATCAAAATTCTTTTTTCTCTTCGTGCAATTTTCAAAATTTCACTGTCAATCATGGCCGGCGCGCATTCGGCAACCCATTTCACATCGCACCCTTTTGCCCGAAGGAAGTCTGCAATGCTTTTTTCAATAGTAGCATCCGCGATGAATTTTATTTTCCCCGGAGGCGTCAACGGTCACACCTTAATGAGCATCCATGTATTGTAATAAAAAACTAGCACCAGCATGCAGGGGAGTCAAGGTTTAAAGCAACGCAACCTCCGCCGGTTTTGATGATGCAAACTTTACCGAATTTTGCTAGCATGGCATAGACTTAGCGGTTTGCCTGTCAATAAGGCGCTCTCCATAGTATGGACAACGGCAGAGAGGGAAAACTCCATGAAATTTAAATCTTTTTTTAAGAAAAGCCTGTACTGTCTGCTCATAGCCGGGCTTTGCTGCCAGGCAGGGTGCATGCTGCTTGGCGGAGGAGGCGAGCCGGAAAAAGGCGACCAGGAGATTCTCTTCACCGAGGGAGAGAAGGCCATGGAGGCCAAGGACTATGAGCAGGCCATCGGGCACTTCCAGACATTTATGGACCAGTTCCCCAAATCCAAACAATACACATGGGCTTTGCAGCGGCTGGGGGAGAGCTATGAAGGATTGCTGACATTCTATTATAAAAAGAGGATTGAGGCCGGCAAACCCGAGCCAGAAGCGCGCAGGGCCTTTCTTGAAAAATACGGCCATTACACATGCTGGACCGAAACCACCGATGAGCTGCAGTACAACCGCATGCACTATAAACTGCTTTTGGAGAAACACCCCAAAAGCGACATTGCAGATGAAGCCGCCTACCGCATGATCGTGTGGGAGAAAGATTACAAGGGCAGCCCGGAAGGCGTGCTGCGGGAAATTGCGGAGCTTGAAAAGGTGCTGAGCCAGTACCCGGACTCCTCTCTTAAGCCCGAAATACTCTATAAAACCGCCCGCCGCTGCCGCACCCTGTACGAAATGTATGCCTTCTCAAAAAAGGCAGGCGTGCGCAACCCGGAGAAAGCCGAACACTACCGCGCAAAAACAAAATTCGTCTACCAGCTGTGCCTTGACTCCGCCGACCGGTCCGACTATGGCCAGAAGGCATGGGAAGAGATGGCCGCCTTTGAGCAGGGACGGCGGATTTATATACGGGAGTAGTCCTGAGTACCGCGCCCTGCAAACAAGGAGGCACTATTAAGTATTATATTAGAAACAATAAGCCTGTTTAATCCCCCTTTGAAAAAGGGGGATACAGGGGGATTTTTTACAGCCCGACACATCCCCTAACCCCCTTTGCGAAAGGGGGAATTTTTTAGCCCCGTACCATCACCATATGAGCCTTGCAAAAGGGAAGATCGTCATGATATCGAAGAAGAATAAACCCGACGGCCTTGTCTACTCAACCGAATTCGGCCGTACCTGCCCTGCCTGCGGCAGGCCCGTATCCGGCTGCGCATGCCGCCGCTCCGGCCCTTCCCCGAAAAACGACGGCATCGTCCGGGTGGGCCGGGTAACCAAAGGCTGCAAGGGCAAGGGCCTGACCGTTATCACCGGCATCCCGCTTGATGATGACAGCCTGGCCGCTCTTGCAAAACAGCTCAAGCAGAAATGCGGCGCCGGCGGCGCCATCAAAGACGGCAGTATCGAAATCTAGGGCGATCACCGCGACAGGCTCGTTGAAGAGCTCAAGGCACGGGGCTATAGCGTCAAGCGCTCAGGCGGATGAAGCAGGGGCTCAAAATTTTGAGCCCCTGCAATGACACGTTTTTCTAAATTTCTGCTGTTGCGCAATCGCTTTTATGACGATAAAGACTTTATTATGATAGGTATGCAGCGGCATGCTGTTTTCCGGTCCCGGCGACACACACTTTACTCAAGGGGCTTATGAAGCACACCAACGGTTCTTCTTCAATAACAGGGGAGCAGGGCGTCAACAATCAGGGTCATGACACAGCCCTTTTGCAGCCGCAGATCAAGACTTTTTCGTACACGCCGTCGATAAAAAACAGCGTCTTCATGGTTTCGCTTATACTGTATGTAACCCTCTTTATAGTCATAGCCCGCCTTACGACTCCGAGCATGGCTGCCATCAGCGCTCTTGTGCCGGTGATTGCCGCAGGGTGGCGGCTCGGCACTCTTGCCGGCATTGCAGCCGGCCTGCTGAGCCTGCCCTGCAATATCCTGCTGTTTGCCTCTCTCGGGGTGGACTGGCCCCGGATGATGTTTGCCCATGGCGAGGCAGTGGCAGGCACTGCCGGGCTCATGCTCATCGGCGGCATTATCGGCCATCTGCACAGCCTGCGGGCGCAGCTCCTCGCAGAGCTGTCCGAACGCCGCCGCGCCGAGCAGGAGCTTACCCTGCACCGCGACCAGCTTGACAATCTGGTCCGGCAGCGCACCGCGGAGCTCGAAGCGGCAAACAGGCTGCTGCTTGAGGATGCCGAAGAGCGAAAAGATGCCCTGTATGAGCTCAGCGCCACCAAAGAATATCTCGAAAATGTGATTGGAACATCCCTTGACTCTATAGTGATTACCGACAGCACTGGGGTTATCATGCGGGTAAACAGGGCGCTTCTTGATCTTATCGGCTGCGCAAAGGATGAACTGATCGGCAAAAAGATCAACTGTCTCCTGGAAATCGAGCAGGGCATGTATGAAACATCAGCAGGTGAAACCATCGAGATAGGGCCTGATGTCCCGGCTGCGGCCAGGGCTATGAACGCCCGTCTGTACGCGGAGGGCAGGATAAGCAACTGGGAATATTATCTTGTGGGCCAAAACAGGCGGCTCATACCGGTCGAAGAGAACATCATTCTGCTCACCGACAGCCAGGGCCGCGGCATCGGCGCCGTCGGCATCCTGCGCGACATTACGCACCGCCGGCAGACGGAAAACGAGCTGAAACGGCACCGCGATCATCTTAACGATCTGGTGCAGGAGAAAACAGCCGAGCTGTCAACGGTCAACGAAAAGCTTGCGGCAAGCAACCGGCTCCTGCAGGAAAGCGAACTTGTGCTCAAGGAAGCGCAGCATATTGCCCATATCGGCAGCTGGGAACGGAATTTTCAGACCGGGGCGAATTACTGGTCGGATGAATTTTTTCGCATCCTCGGCTATGAACCCGGCCAGATCAAGCCAGGCGTTGATCTCTTCATCGAGCATATCCACCCCGATGACAGAGAAACAATTATAGCCTCTCACCTGGATTTCGACTTCGGCAACCCCCACCAGGAGCGCGAGTTTCGCATCGTCACCAAAAACGGCGCCACCCGCCATATCTCCTCACAGATACGGGCCGATTGCGACGGAAGCGGCGCCACCGTGCGCATCTACGGAACCCTGCAGGACATCACCGAGCGCAAGCGCGCCGAAGAAGAGCTGAAAAAGCGCGAGATTGTTCTGAAAGACGCGCAGAAGCTTGCGCATGTGGGCAGCTGGGAGCGCGACCTTGTGCTCTGCACCAACTACTGGTCCGATGAGTATTACCGGATACTGGGATATGAACCCAAAGAAATCGAGCCGACCTTTGAAAATTTTTTCCGCCACATTCATTCAGAAGATCAGGAAAAATTTTTCAGCTACCACCAAACGGAAGATATCGTGGCCCTTGATTTCAGAATCGTTCAAAAATCAGGCGAGGAGCGGTTTGTCTCTGCCCTTTCCAAAGTTGACATAAACACGTCTGGAATGCCGGAGCGGGTGCACGGTGTCCTGGCTGACATCACCGAGCGTAAGCGCGCCGAAGAAGGTCTCCTGAAATATCAAAACGAGCTTGAAAAGCTGGTGGAGGAACGCACGGCAGAGCTTGAGGCTGCGCAGCGAGAGCTGGTCACGAAAGAAAAGCTCTCGGTGCTGGGGCGCCTGACGGCAACCGTGAGCCACGAGCTTCGCAACCCGCTGGGCGTCATCCGCTCGTCCATATTCTACCTCCAGAAAAAAATTCAGGACCCCGATGAAAAGGTCAATAAGCATCTCAACCGCATCGAAGAGCAGATAGCGGCATGCGACGGCATTGTTGATGAGCTGCTTGAATACACGCGGGGGCGCCAGTCCGAGATGGTGCGGGGCGACCTTAATGCGCTGCTTGGCGAACTGCGCTCTGTCATCACTCTGCCCGAGGGCGTGAAGCTGGACTGGTATGCAGCCCAGGGGCTGCCGTCAATCGGCTTTGACCGCGACAAAATAAAACGGGTTTTTATCAACCTTGTTCAAAATGCTATTCAGGCGGTCACGGCAAAACATGAAAAAAATCCCGCATGCGCACCCTGCATCACGGTTGCATCCGGGCTGGACAACGGCGGGGTCGCCATCCAGATTCAGGACAATGGCGTCGGGATGAGCGAAGAAACTGCCCGGCATGCTTTTGAACCCCTGTTCACCACGCGCGCCCGCGGCACAGGCCTGGGCCTTTCCATTGTGCAGAAAATCATCGCCGAGCATGGCGGCACGGTCACGCTGCAAACTGAACCTGAGCAGGGCACCACCGTAACGGTGCGCCTCCCTGCTCAGACAGCATAAAGGAGCATGCACCATGAAAGGACGCATTCTGCTTGTTGATGACAATGAGGATTTTCTTGACAGCACCCGCGACGTGCTTGAGATCGAAGGCTATGAGGTCGTAACCGCCACCAGCGGCGAAGCCGCCGTTGCACTGGCAGCGGCCGAATCATTCGACCTCATACTTATGGACATCAAGATGCCGGGCATGAACGGGGTGGAGAGCTTCATTGAAATGAAGAAGAGCAACCCCCGCATCGAGGTGATCATGGCCACGGCCTACAGCGTGCAGGACCTCATCTCACAGGCGCTGCAGGAAGGGGCTCGGGCCGTTTTGCAGAAGCCGCTGGACATGGGCAAGCTTTTTAAAACCATCGGCGATATCCGCTCCAAAGGCGCCGGGGGCTTCGTGCTGATCGCCGATGATGACCTTGCGCTCTGCGACAGCCTCAAAGACGGCCTCACGCTGCAGGGCTATGATGTCTGCACCGCAAACGACGCCGAGGAAGTCATAAAAAAAGCCGAGAGCCATCAATTCGACGTGCTGCTGCTTGATATGAAGCTGCCGATACTCAACGGTCTTGAAGTCTACCGGCAGGTAAAAGCCATGCAGCCGGACATTATCGCGGTGGTGATCAGCGGCTATGCCCTTGAAATGAGCGAGCTCATCAACCAGACACTGCAGGAAAGCGCCCATGCCTTTCTGAGAAAACCCGTTGACATGCATGCGCTGCTTGGTATTCTTAACGACATTTGCACGGCAAAGCGCAGCGGGAACTATAAAAAAAACAATCCGCCGGGGTTTATCTGACCATGGGAGCCGCAATGCATAACAGAACCGTTCTCATTGTTGACGACGACAGAGCGCACTGCGACAATCTGATCGATATTCTCGAGAGTGAAGGCTACCGCCCCATTGCCGCCGGAAGCTGCGCTGAAGCTGCGGCTTGTGTTCGGGAGCAGCGGCCCGCCATCGCCCTGCTTGATCTGAAGCTGCCCGACGGATCAGGCACGTCGCTGCTTGCGCAGATAAAAAAAATCGACCCCGACTGCGTCTGCGTCATAGCCACGGCCTACGGAAACCTGGATTCGGCCATTGACGCCCTCGGCCAGGGAGCCCATCAGTATCTGCAGAAACCGCTGCGCCCCAAAGAGCTGCTGAACCTCCTCAGGCAGACCTGCGAGATGATCACGCTGCGCGAAGAAAAGGTGCTGGCGCAGGAGGCCCTCCGGGCGCGCAATGAGGAGCTTGAATTTATCAATGCGCGGCTGCGCCGGATGGTAGAATCTTCAAAGGGTCTGGCTGCCTGCTCCCGCTCGGGGCAGATCGGCCCCCGGCTGCTTGAGGAATTTTCCCGGCATATGGCAGCCGAAGGCGGCAGCCTTTTCATGAACTCGGACTCGGGCCTCATCCTTGAGCACCACCTTGGCCTGGGCAACATTCCGGAAATAATACCGTACCCCTTGAAGGAGGGGACTGTTCTGGAATGCGCCATGCGCCGCAAAGAACCGCTCCTGATTCACGATATCCGGGATCAAAAAACCGTCCTGCCCAGCGGCGGCAGCGTCTACCGGGACGGATCGCTGCTGGTGTTTCCTCTGCCCGACGACAAGGGCGACATCATCGCTGTCCTGACCCTGCACAACAAAACCATACCGCCGTTCACGCCCCAGGATCTCGATCTGGGAAGAATATTCGCCTCGTTCAGCAGCGAAACCCTGCGCGCCACACGCGCGCTCGATGCCCTGAGCCAGAGCGAGGAGCGGTACCGCCTGCTTGCCGAAAATGTTGATGACGTTATCTGGACAGCCGGCCTCGACTTGCGTCTCACCTACGTCAGCCAGTCGGTAATGCGGCTTCTGGGCTATGCCCCGGACGAATTCATTCTGACCTCACCGCGGCGGCTACTCTCGCCGGATTCGTTTACCCGGTCGAAAAATTTTTTCAAAACATTGCTGAGCGGCGCTGCCGGTACAAACCCCCTCAAGGATGAAGCCCTTGTGCTTGAGCATATCCGCAAAGACGGCTCCTCAGTGTGGACCGAAAGCCGGGTGACCGTTCTGCGTGATGCGCAGCAGGCCAGACTGGGCCTTCTGGGCGTAACCCGCGATATTACAGCCCGCCGGCGGGCTGAAAGCGACCGGGAAAACATGTATGCCCAGCTGCTCCAGGCACAAAAAATGGAGGCTATAGGAATACTTGCCGCGGGCCTTGCCCATGATTTCAACAACCTGCTCACGACCATCAAGGGCTATGTCGACTTAATACTCATGAAAGCCCCTGAGAGCGACCCTGCCTACGGCAATCTCAGGCATGTGCACAATGCCGCGGTAAAAGCCACGGAGCTCACGCGGCAGCTGCTGCTGTTCAGCCGCAAACAGCCCATGCAGCAAACGGTCATCAACCTCAACAGCACGGTTGACACGATGCTGAAGATGATCAAGCGACTGCTGTCTGAAAACATAACCATCGTAACCGACTTTGCACCCGGCCTGCTGGCGGCCCATGCCGATGAAGGCACCATCGAGCAGGTCGTCATGAATCTTGTCGTCAATGCGCGCGATGCCATGCCGCAGGGCGGCGCCATAACCATACGAACGGAAAATGCCGTGCTGTCGGAGGCAGACTGCCGCCTTATGCCCGAGGCCCGTCCCGGAACATTCATCAAGCTGGCGGTAT
>JAFGCP010000222.1 GCA_016932595.1 Deltaproteobacteria bacterium | reverse complement strand
GGTATGATGAGAGGGTCTCCATCGCACAGGAAAACGCGGCGCACGGTTTGCGCGCCATATGTCTTGACTGCCTGCTGTATATCGCGCTTGATATCTTCAAGCGGTTTTATGCGGAATTTTTTGTCTTTGAAGGCAGGGCAGAACGTACACCGGTTATGCGAACAGCCGACAGTGACCTGCAGTATCAGGCTGTCCGCCTCGCTGGGGGGGCGGATAATGCGGCCTTCATAGTTCATGGGTTGCGGTGCTGCGCGTGCAGCCATGCGGCGAGTTCTGTTTGCAGGAGTGTCTCCTGCGTACCGTTCGACATGTTTTTAACAGTTATTTTGCCTGCACTGTCTTCATCCGGGCCCAGTATCGCTACGAAGGGTATGGCCTTGTGCGATGCATAGGTGAGCTGTTTTTTCAGCTTATCCGGACTGAAATATACCTCTGTATTGATGCCGGCATCGCGCAGCATGCGCGCAATACGAAGATTGCGGGGCATGAGCTCCCGGTCAAACTGGGTGATGAGCACCTGCGTGACAGGGTGCTTTGCCTCCGCTGAGCCCAGCTCCTCCATGATGGTAATCAGGCGCTCGAGGCCGAAGGATGTGCCCGTAGCAGGGAAGGTTTCTTTTGAAAAAAGACCGATAAGGTTGTCATAACGGCCGCCGCCGGTGATGCTGCCGATTTTCGGCTCGGTAACAATGGTTTCAAAAATCGGGCCGGTATAATAATCAAGGCCCCGGGCAAGGGTAAAGTCGAACCGGTAGCAGGCAGGGTCAACATCATGGCCCTTGAGCGTTTCATGAATAGTGCGCAGCTCAGCTACACCCTCCTGCCCGAGGGCATGCCCCTGCACAAGACCGTCAAGCAGAGCAATGCATGCCTCATGGTCAGCTGCTGCGCCCTCTGCAGTCAGGGACGCGAGGCTTGAGCGAAGCCGGTCGCTTAAAAGACCCTTTTCCGTGAGCTCCGCAAACACCCCTTCAAGGCCGGTTTTATCGAGCTTGTCCAGGGAGCGGAGAAAATCGGGCAGCCGGTCTTCAGGTATGCCATTGTTGACGGCAAAGGCATTGAGGATTTTGCGGTTGTTGATGCGGATGATGAAATTTTTGAATCCGAGCTCCTTGAGCACCGTATAGGTAATGACCAGCAGTTCGCCGTCGGCATACATGCTCGTGGCGCCGATAATATCTATATCGCACTGATAGAATTCGCGGAAGCGGCCCTTCTGGGGCTTATCAGCCCGCCAGACAGGCGCGATGTGATAGCGCTTGAAGGGTTTGATGATTTCCGGGTGCATGGCGACAACCCGAGATAGGGGTATCGTCAGATCATAGCGCAGTGCCACCATGCGCTCGCCGCGGTCCTGAAATTTATAAATCAGGCGGTCGCCTTCCTCGCCGTATTTTCCGAGCAGCGTTTCTGCATATTCAAGGCAGGGCGTGTCAAGGGGCTCAAAGCCGAAGCGCTCGAAAACATCGGTCATTGTCGCCATGAGCCTCTTGCGCAGGCGCATGCGCTCCGGAAGAAAATCTCTAAAGCCTTTTGGTATCTGAGGGTCCATACATGTGTACCGTTGCACTATGCTGAGTTTTTGTCACGAGACAGAACCGCCTGATTTTTTGGCGGCATATGATTTGAAATAGGCAAGGCCTTTTCGGATTATGGAACTGCAAAAGCTGTTTTCAGATGGTCTGCGCCCATGAGATTCAAGGTCCAGGGCCTGAGCAAAAGAAATTTTTGCAAGTTCCGTATTTCCCTTTATATGAAAAATATAGGCAAGCTCTTCGAGTCGGCGGCGGAATTTTTTCAGCCGATCGCTGGTAAAAAAATCATCCGCCGTTTCTTTAATCATTGCCGCTTCGCGGGCATCATCCTGCGGGGAAGCATCAGCTGCGGCAGTATCACTATCCTGCCTGTACTGTTGCCACATGCTCCGGGCGGAGTCGGTAACAATAAACCAGAACGGTATTTCGGAGTGGTCGAACAGTTGTTCGGACTGCCGGAGCAGTGCGGTATCCGCCTGGATATCACCAGCACTGTATATCTGATAGACAGGCGGCAGAGTGTCTGCCGGCACTATATCGCCGAACAGCGTTTTCCACTGCACCATATTGGGCGACACGATGCCGGTCTGCTGCTCGGTCAGTGCTGCCGCCTCCTGCACAAGATAGGCTGCCTTAACGGCAGGTATTTCGATGAATTCGATTTTTTTGTCGGAATAAAGGTTTTTTATCAGTTTTTGTGCTTCGCGGCGAAGCGATGTGATGACCTCTATATCGGCTATGCCTTTATCCTGGCTGAGCATGAGATTGAAAATTTTGATCTCATGCTGCGATATGGGCTTGAGCATGAAAATCAGCCTGAAGCCTTCGGCGTCAATCATTGTAGCAAAGGCCCGGGGTTCAGGCAGATCGGCTGTTTTAAAGACAGCTTCCCGAGGCTTCTTTTCTTCAGCGGCCGTCACATCGATGCCCTGCTGCTTTAAAATATGGGCCATTTTTTTCGCGGTTTTCAGAATATCCTTATTGCCGGTTTTTGCATGCAGCTCCGCAAGCAGGGCATATGATTGCTGGGTTGGTTCTGACACTGCAAGCCTGAGCATGGCATGGCCGACAGCTTTATCGATATCAAACAGGCGCGCGAGAAAAATTGCGAATGCAGGGCCAGCCTCTTCGATGAGCTCTACCATGATGCCTTCCTGCTCTCTGGCCGGGCGCGAAATGAAAAGTTTTATAAGAGATGCTTCGATGCTTCCTGACTGAACGCTGTGATTGATTTTTTGCGAAAGCGCGTCCAGATCAAGCAGCCTGCTGGAGATTCCCGATTCGAGTATAATGTCGCTTTTGTTGAAAATATCCAGGATGATGCGCCCCATGCGCGCAGTTATAACCTCGCGGCTGAGTATATCCTGAAGAAATCCGATATGTTCAACGCCCTTGAAATATTTTAAAATCTGAAGCAGAATTTCTTTCTCTTTGTAGTCCGCTCGCAGTATTCTTCGCGTGATAAGAGGCACGCAGTGCTCGTCTGCTGACTTGAGCGCTTCTGCTGTTTTCTGGTAAAAGGAGTCAAACTGCCGCTCTTTCAGCGCCTCTGCAACGGCGGCATCGAGCATGCCTGAGATTCTGCTTTTTGTGTCCTCAGTGTCTGATTCATTCTGCTGAGCGCCTGTGGGTGATGCCATTCTTTTTACATACCTTTCTTCAGCATATGCGGTTAAATTAATCGATTATAAGGCAAAGACGTCCATGATGTCAAAATCATTTTGGCGGGCTGGCAGACCATCGGCAACATGCTGTAATTTAATATTTTTTTCAGCACGGCAAATTTGCTCTTGACGTCTTATGAAAGTTATTTTATTCTATTTTAATACTCCGGCACATACATAAGCCCTGCTGGGGGATCGTACAATGGCAGTACGCCAGACTCTGAATCTGGTTATCAAGGTTCGAATCCTTGTCCCCCAGCCACACAGCATACAGGTCCCATCGTCTAGCGGCCTAGGACGTCGGCCTCTCACGCCGAAAACACGGGTTCGATTCCCGTTGGGACCACCAGTAATAACGGGCACTTGGGCTTAAAAGCCCAAGTGCCCGTTTGTTTCTATGAGCGGTAGTTCACAAGACTCGTTAGTGTGAGTTAATTTTGAATCAGGATGTATGTATGAATAAAAACAGCTTACCATCAGCCCTCGCCGGCCTTGAACCGGAAGAGGTATGGCGCTATTTCGCAGCTATTGCCGCCATTCCCCATGGATCGGGCAATGAATCGCTGCTGGCCGACTATGTGTGCCGCCTTGCAGCAGCTGCCGGGTTTGCCTGCAAACGAGACAGTGCCGGCAATGTCTGCCTGTATGTGCCGCCGTCTCCCGGCTGCGAACATGCTCCCGTTGTCGTCCTGCAGGGGCATCTTGATATGGTATGCGAAAAAAACGATGATCTTGATTTTGACTTCATGCGCTCCGGCATACAGCTTGTTCAGGATAGCGGCTGGATTAGAGCAAACGGCACAACTCTTGGGGCTGACAATGGCATTGGCATGGCAGCGGCTCTGGCAGCTGCTTTTTCATCCGGAATTGAGCGCGGGCCTCTGGAAATTCTTTTAACTGCTGATGAGGAGCGCGGTTTGAAGGGCGCCATGGATTTCGATCCATCATGGCTCAGCGGCAGAATTTTATTGAACCTTGACTCTGAAAAAACAGGCGCCGTGTGCATCGGCTGCGCAGGCGGCGGCCGGGTTACCGTACGGCTGCCGATCTCCTGTGAACCGGTTCCCGCTGCGCATGCTGCTATTGCTGTGCGCATTTCCGGCCTGCGGGGCGGCCATTCCGGCCTTAACATTCATGAAAACCGGGGCAATGCAATAAAGCTCCTCGCCGCCCTGCTCAATACGGTACGGAGCATGGACATATCGCTGTGCAGCCTGACCGGCGGTGATAAGCACAATGCAATCCCGCGGGAAGCAGCAGCTGTTTTGAGCCTGCCCTGGAGTCAGATTGAGCAGTTGCGCATACGGCTTGATACTGCCTACGGCGCTCTTGCACGCGGCTGCCCGCAGGAGCCCGCCATGATGATGAGCATTACTGAAATTGATCCGCAGCAGAAGGCTGCTCCTTGCAGCAATTTCTCCCGCATGCTTGATTTGCTTCAGGCGCTGCCCAGCGGCGTGCTTGCCATGAGCACGGACATCCCCGGACTGGTTGAAACATCCTGCAATCTTGCCGCTGCCCGTATGCAGGGCTCAATGCTCTACATTGACCTCATGCCGCGGTCGTCTCATATCGCGGGGCTTGATACGGTGACAGGCCAGATACAGGCCATTGCCGGCCTGGCAGGAGGTGACTGCAGCAGTGAAAAGCCCTATCCTGGCTGGGAACCCCGTCTGAACTCGCCGGTGCTGCACTGTGTTGAAACGGTTCATCAAAAGCTTTTCGGCGTGAAACCCCATCTGGAGGCAACGCATGCCGGCCTTGAGTGCGGCATCATAGGGGAAAAATGTTCCGGCATGGATATGCTGTCTTTTGGCCCCGATATCGTTGACTGCCATTCACCGGCGGAAAAAGTGCTCATTGCCAGTGTTGAAAAGTTTTGGCTGCTGCTGTGCGGAGTGCTTGAAAATATTGCCAAAATGTAAAATATATAATATAATTAATAATTGAAAGAAAACAATGCTATTTTTATAAGGCAAAGCATGTCAGTAAGTTTGTTTTTTGAATATTTTTATGATGAATCACGGCAGCTGCTTGCCGAGATCGGCGCTCATGCCGCTGAACTTCGTTTGGTTGATATACCAAATGAGAAGGAAGCTGCTGATTTCAATCAATGCGTGCAGAAGCTTCAACGTCTCATCGGCGGCATGGCAACTATCGGATTCGAGATGTATGCGCCCTTAGCCCATAAAACCTCCAGCATGGCCCAGCGATGCGCGGACAGTACCGGATACTCGATTAACCCTATCGTGAGTGCAATTTTTATTATCGTTACTGATCTCAGCATGTATTTCCAAAATATTGACAAGGTCAAGGATGTCGAGGTCCTTGTTCCAGCAATCGAAAAAAGAATTGATGCCTGCATGGCTGATTTTCATGTAAAAAAAGCAACGATCAATTCTCAAAGTGAAATAGATGATATCATGAAGATGTTTGGTACTGTCTAACCGGTGTCTATACCAAACGGCCTGAACCGTCCCGACTGAACCGTTACCCCGCCGCAGGTACAGCTTCCTGAATTTTTTTCATCATCTTCGCATATTGAACCTGTTTGACATGCAGAGCCTGATCTGCTATGTCGTTTTGATTCGCTATTAAACATGCAGAGGATGATCCCATGATTCGAGCAAATGAGCATTATACCAAGTTGAAAGCTTCCTATCTGTTTTCCGATATTGCCAGAAGGGTAGCCGCGTTTTCGAAAGAAAATCCTCACCGTGACATTATCCGCCTCGGCATCGGCGATGTGACCAGGGCGCTGCCTTCGGTCTGCATAGATGCCTTTCACCGGGCAGTAGATGAAATGGCATCTGATACCACCTTTCGCGGCTATGGCCCAGAGCAGGGATATGATTTTTTGCGCAGTAGCATTGCGCATGTCGACTTTCAGTCGCGCGGTGTTACCATAGAAGCGGATGAAATTTTTATAAGCGACGGCGCTAAATGCGATACGGGCAATATTCAGGAACTGTTTGCCGGCGATATAACCATTGCCATTCCTGACCCTGTCTACCCGGTGTATGTTGACACCAATGTAATGGCGGGACGCACCGGCGAGAACAGTGAGGGCCGCTATGGCGGACTTGTCTATCTCGAGTCTACCGCAGCCAACGGTTTTGTGCCCGCGCTGCCGGACAAACCCGTTGATCTTATCTATCTGTGCTTTCCAAACAACCCGACCGGCGCTACCGCAACCCGCGAGCAGTTGAAGTTGTGGGTCAACTATGCCCGCGAGCACAAAGCCTTGATTTTATTTGATGCAGCCTATGAGTGCTTTATCCGTGATGCATCACTGCCCCACAGCATCTTTGAAATAGAGGGGGCGAATGAAGTTGCCATCGAGTTCAGAAGCCTTTCCAAAAGCGCCGGCTTTACCGGCACTCGGTGCGCCTTTACGGTCATACCTAAAAAATGCAGGGTTTTTGACGGGCAGGGCTCTCCTGTTGCCCTGCATCCCCTGTGGCTGCGGCGCCAGAGTACCAAGTTTAACGGTGTTTCATATCCTGTGCAGCGCGCTGCCGAAGCCGTCTATACACCCGAAGGCCAGCGCCAGTGCACAGAGCTTGTTGATTATTATCTTAAAAACGCCGCTCTGATTCTTGAACGGATGACTGCACTTGGTTTTACCTGCGCGGGAGGCAGGAATGCCCCCTATATCTGGATAAAGAGCACGATGGATTCATGGGCGTTGTTTGATCTGCTGCTTGCAAAGGCAGGAGTTGTCTGTACCCCTGGTTCGGGGTTCGGGAAATGCGGTGAAAGCTATATTCGCATCAGCGCTTTCAATTCATATGAAAATGTCGAGAAAGCCCTCGATCGAATCGGCACAGCCCTGAGCTGATGAGTTCTGAAATGCAAAAGCCCGCTGCAGTTTCTACGGCAGCGGGCTTTTTTATGAAAAGACGCCATCACACCGGCACTGACACCGGGGGCAGCACCCCTCTACAAGGCCGTAGTGCTTGATGCTGAATCCGGATCTTTGAATAACCGCCTCACCGCAGGATGGGCAGCAGGTGTTTTCACCCTCCAGCCCCGGCATATTGCCGGTGTACACATACCTGAGCCCGGCTTGTAAGCCGATATCCCGGGCCAGCAGCAGCGTTCGAGCGGGCGTGGGGGGCCTATCCAGCATGAGATATGTTGGGTGAAACGCGGTTACATGCCAGGGGATGTCGACACCGACGCCGGCAATAAATGAGGCAATCAAGGAGAGCATGCCGGGAGCATCATTGAGGCCCGGTATGACAAGCGTTGTTATTTCAATCCATATGCCGAGCTTTTTATACAGCGCTATCGCATCGAGTACCGGCTGCAGTTTTGCGCCGCACACCCTGTGATAGAAATCTTCCGAATAGCCTTTCAAATCTATATTGGCGCCATGCAGGAAAGGGCTGATGGCTGTAAGGGGTTCAGGGTTTATATAGCCGTTTGAAACGAAGACATTTTTCAGGCCTTTTTCAGTTGCGCATTTTGCAGTGTCAAAAGCAAGTTCATAATAAATTGTCGGCTCGGTATAGGTGCAGGCTATCGACGCGCAGCCTGATGCGAGCGCTGCCGCTGTAATATCCTCCGGGCTTCTCTGCCGGCCGGTAATCACAGCGCCGTCACGTGGCAGTTGTGAAATGTCGGCGTTCTGACAATGCCTGCAGGTAAAATTGCATCCTGCGGTAGCTATCGAATATGAGCGGGAACCGGGCAGAAAATGGTACAAAGGTTTTTTTTCTATTGGGTCGATATGCTCGGCTATGACTTTATCGTAGACGAGACTGAAAAGCGAGCCCCCCCGGTTTTGACGCACGCCGCAGATGCCCGTGCTGCCTTCCGCGATCAGGCAGGTATGCGGGCATAAACGGCAGCTGACCTTTGCATGCTCCCTTTTTTCATAAAAATCCGCTTCCCTCATCGCAGCCCCCTTTGAGCTATTTTGTCAGTTTGACTATCGTTTCTATATGATAGGTTTGCGGGAACATGTCAAAAGGCTGAATTGCGTCAATGGTATAACCCCTGTCGACAAGCACGCGCACATCGCGTGCAAGCGTGGACGGATCGCATGAAACATAGACTATGACGGCAGGGTTCTTTTCGGCCAGCAGATGAAGGGTTCGCGCTTCGCAGCCGCCTCTGGGCGGATTGATAAGAACACCGGCATAGTTTTTTGCTAAACCGTTTTCATTCAGATCAGCAATGTTGGCGGTTTGAAATTGAGCGTTTTCGATGCCGTTGAGGCGCGTATTATTCCGCGCCTCAATAATGGCAGCTTTATTTGAATCAATACCGGTTATTTTTGCGCATTGTTTTGCTAGAAACAGGCTGAAATTGCCACAGCCGCAAAAAAGGTCGAGAATGCCGCTCCCGGCAACCGGCTCCATAAACTCAAGCACTGTATGTATCATGGCCAGATTCTGCTGCCTGTTGACCTGATAGAAAATTTCAGTGTCCCGCAGAAATATCAGCCCTTCAACCGGCTCTGTTAGTGGCGATTGCTGCTCACCGGCCGTACCGGTTGCGGTATTCAGGAGCAGCTTCTTTTTTTTTCTATTTTTCCGGTCCTGCCACAGGCTCAGGACTGCCGTGGTGTTTGTAACCGCAAGAAGGTCCAGCCCGGTATAGCCCCCAGCTTCCAGCCTGTTGTGACGCAGAAGCTGCCGGCAGACTTCAAGCGCCTGTATGAGTTCGGGCTCGAGCAGCAGGCAATCGGTAATCCGGACTAAGGTATGAGTTTTTGTTTGATAGAAACCCATGGCCGGGCTTTTTCGATTATCAATTTTCAGGGCTGCACGACTGCGGTAGCGAAGTTGAAGCGGGGAGGGTGCAGGCGGGGATATTTCGCAGTCATACAATTTTCCGATGCGGACAAGGCAGTCTTTCAAAGCGGACGCTTTATAGGCCAGCTGCCCGGGATAGCTGATGTGCTGCCACTGGCAGCCTCCGCACAGGCCGGCAAAAGGGCAGGGGGGGGCTGTCCTTTCAGGCGATGCTTCAAGAATATCCAGCAAAGACGCTTTCAGATACTGCTTCCGGTTTTCATCAATGCGCGCCAGGACAGTTTCTCCCGGCAGAACGCCGTCAATAAAGCATGTTTTGCCGTTTATGCGGGCAAGCCCTGCCCCGCCATGGACAAGCTTTTCAATGGTCAGCGTCAGTTTTTGTTCATCAGGAGGGTGCTCTGTTTTGTTCATATCCGGGGCTCTGCATGCCAGTGACGGGCATAAACCGGCCGCATGCCGGGTTTATGCGTTGAAAAATATTTTTGAACGATGCGTTTGAACTAAACGTGAAGGGTGATTGTATTGTGGAAAAGCAAATGTTGTTCGGCTTTTGTTATTTTTTTTCACGAAAACATAGTATATGTGGCTCCGGTTTTTGTGAAGAAGCAGCTCAAAAACTGCCTGTTCTTGTTGATTTAAAATTGGGGTAGTGTTTTTTCATCGACGAATCGAAGTCCGAAGTAGTACCCGTCTTTTTCCGTGTGTTTCACCCAGATAAGATGCGCTGTGCGGGTCACGGTTTCACCGTTCTGTTTGTAGCGCATCTCAAATGGCAGGTCACCGGATGTTTTGAAGCTTATGCCGGTTTCTGATACATTCACTGCTTTTGCCTTGATAAGATCAAAAGCGCCGATGAACTCTATATTTGCTTTCAGAGGCACACGGTTCCCTCCCCGGGTGCCCGATGTTTTGGATGGTGCTGTTTTTTTCTCTGCACAGGGCTTTTGCGAATTCTCCAGCTTTGCAATCTTCTTGCGCAGTTCATTCAGCTCGGCAATCAGTTCGCTTTTGGTTTTTCGCGTGTCGGACATATTCTTCCCCTATTAAATGTACATAAACCATGAATTTTTATAGTGATGGATTGTAGTATATTCTTTAAAATAAGGTTATTTATAATAAAGCATTATCAATGCCAATTGTCAAGTGGTATAGTTTTAGAGAGGCCAGCGGGATATGGCATTCATAGCATAGGGAAACGGCGCCGCTGCAGAAAGTTTCAAGGACCCTGCTTTGGCTATCATTGCAGCATTGTCGGTGCAGAGAATGTTCGAGGGCAGGTACACTGCAATACCCTTTTCCTTCGCCCGCTGCTGCACGTGAAGGCGAAGGCGGGAGTTTGCGGCAACGCCGCCGGTAAGCGTTACGGCGCTGACTTTGGTATCGATGCATGCCCTGAGCGTTTTTGCGACAATCAAATCGACGACGGCCTCCTGAAAAGAAGCTGCAAGATCAGGCAGGGCGCTTTCAGGCACGCCCCCGGAAAAATTATTTTTTACATGATATAAAACAGCCGTTTTAAGGCCGCTGAAACTGAAATCATAATTTTGATCATGCAGCATGGGGCGGGGAAAAGCAACAGCATCAGGATTGCCGCTGCGTGCAAGGAGATCGATGACAACACCCCCCGGATACCCGAGGCCCAGCAGTTT
>JAFGCP010000221.1 GCA_016932595.1 Deltaproteobacteria bacterium | reverse complement strand
GGCGTCATGGAGGCTGCGCTGCGCACGGTCTATGCGGTGGTGACGGGCAATAATTTGCCGAGCCTCGACATCACGCCCGTGCGGGGACTTGAAGGCGTAAAGGAAGCCGCTGTCACCGTGGGCGATCTGGGCGAAGTGCGCGTGGCCGTAGCCCATGGCCTGGCCAATGCCCGCAAGCTCATGGATCTTATTCGCGCGGGCAAAGCGCAGTATCATTTTATCGAAATCATGTGCTGCCCGGGCGGCTGCGTCGCCGGCGGCGGCCAGCCCATCCCGACAAATAATGAGATCATACGGCTGCGATCAGAAGCCCTGTACCGCGATGATGCCGGGGTGCAGCAGAAGCGGCAGTCCCATGAAAATGAATCCGTCAAAAAACTCTATGAGACATTCCTTGAAAAGCCCCTGGGACACAAGTCGCACGAGCTGCTGCATACGAAGTATAAAAAGCGCGGCAGCGGCCTGCCGCATAAAGCCTGATACCGTAGTATTAAACATAAAAAAAACTGGCTCGCTTATGAGCCGGTTTTTTTTATGTTATTAAAATTTTCCTCAACAGGCTATTTTCTTGCAGCATCGCAAGTAGAAAATTGATTGATCAATGGACGCCCTGCCGTTGTTTTTTATATGCCTTCTCGATTTGGATACCTGTTATTAAGCCTATCGGAAGTATATTGGGGAGCTATCATGTTGTCTTTGGTATTTACCCACATTCTTCCTGTCCATTTGTATTCTGTAAGATCCAGCACTACGACTTCATTTCTTTTGAGCAGCTTCGGAGCCCTTTGGCTGATTGGCGGTATTTTTTTTACCGCTGTTTTTGTATGCTGTGGCTGGTTTTTTCTCTTTAAAACTTTTTTCTTTTGGGCAGGTTTACTGAACTTTGTAATTGATTTTGTTTCATCTTTCTTCTTTGTTGCTTTCGAAGATGTACGTGTTTTTTTTAAATTTAAGCGCCCCATAATTCCCCCTTTACTAAATATATCATCAGATGCGCGATATACACACTGCCATTTACTTTGCCTCCTCACCCCAGACGCGGGCGATGGCGGCTTGAATTTTTTTATCGAAGCGCTCGATCAGTTCCGGGTAAGCAGTTCAGAAATATTTCATGCTGAATAACGCCGAAATCATATCCTGCAATAGATTATTGTGCAATTCATTTATATTTGTAATTTTAGATAATTATTAGAACATTTAACAAAATGTTGTAGCCATATAGTCCCCGGCGGGGGTAAAGCCGCCCGTGCGGTTCGGTCCATTGCATAGTTGCTAACTTGGTGTATCTTGCGAGCATTAAGCACGGGCGCATGAACCAAAGAGTTCCCGGTGCAAACGGTTACAGAATAAAGGTACATGCTCTAAATTAAAAAATGTGGGCTGGCAAATTAACTTGAAGGAAAAAAAGAACTGTTCTCCATGCTCTTTTGCCATCAAAGGAGCGACGGGGCGGTTTTTTCTGCGGCTTGAATTTCTTTTACATTTCCGGCTTGAAGACCAGGCAGGAAAGCGGCGGCAGCGACAGGTTCAGGCTGCAGGGCCTGCCGTGGCACGGCACAGGCTCTGCCTGCAGGCCGCCAGCATTGCCGAGATTGGTTCCGCCGAAAAATTCGGCGTCGCTGTTGAGCACTTCCCGGTACCAGCAGGGCCGCGGTGCGCCTACGCGGTAGCCCGAGCGGGGCACGGGCGTGAAATTGCAGACAATGAGCAGAAAATCTTCCGGGTTTTTCGCCCTGCGCATGAACACAACGATGCTTGACTCCCAGTCGCTGAAATCAATCCATTCAAAGCCGTTGTGGTCGAAATCAAGCTCGTAGAGCGCAGGTTCGGTGCGGTAAAGACGATTGAGCTCACGCACGAAAGCCTGAAGCTTAATATGCGGTTCATACTGCAAAAGGTGCCACTCGACGCTTGAGTTGTGATCCCATTCCGCCCACTGCCCGATATCCGCTCCCATGAAAAGATGCTTCTTGCCGGGATGGGCGAACATATACCCCAGCAGCAGGCGCAGGTTGGCAAACTGCTGCCACCGGTCGCCGGGCATTTTGCCGATAAGGGCCCCCTTGCCGTGCACGACTTCATCGTGGGACAGGGGCAGAACGAAATTTTCGTGAAATGTGTAGAGCAGGGCAAAGGTGAGCATATTATGATTATGCTTGCGGTAGACCGGGTCTTTCGACATATAGGCCAGCATGTCATGCATCCACCCCATATTCCACTTGAGCGCAAAACCAAGGCCGCCCAGATAGGTGGGCCGCGAAACAGCAGGCCATGCTGTTGATTCTTCGGCGATGGTCAGCACGCCCGGATAGCGGCTGTAGAGGATTTCGTTGAGGCGCTGCAGAAAGTGCACGGCGTCGATATTTTCCCGGCCGCCGTAGCGGTTAGGAATCCAGTCTCCCGGCTCGCGCGAATAGTCAAGGTAGAGCATGGAGGCCACGGCATCCACGCGCAGCCCGTCGATATGATATTTTTCCAGCCAGAACAGGGCGTTTGCCGTCAGAAAATTGCGCACCTCGTTGCGGCCGTAGTTGAAAATAAGGGTATTCCAGTCGGGGTGAAAGCCCTGCCGGGGGTCGGCATGCTCGTACAGGGCCGTGCCGTCAAAACAGGCGAGGGCATGGCTGTCGGTGGGGAAGTGGGCCGGCACCCAGTCAAGCAGCACGCCGATACCGCTGCGGTGGCAGCAGTCGATAAGGTACATGAGGTCTTCGGGCGAGCCGAAGCGCGGGGTGGGGCTGTAATAGCCCGTTACCTGATAACCCCATGAAGGATCATAGGGGTGCGCGGCAAGGGGCATAAACTGAATATGCGTATAGCCCATGTCCTTTACATAATCAATGAGCAGGCCTGCCGCTTCCCGGTAGGTAAGCTGGCGGTTCTCCTCTTCGGGCACGCGGCGCCATGAGCCAAGATGCACTTCATAAATAGAGATGGGCCGGCCGAGCTGGTCCTGAGCATCGCGCTGCCGCATCCAGTCGCCGTCTGTCCATTCATAGACGTCAAGGCAGTATGCCACCGAGGCTGTTTTGGGGCGCAGCTCGCTGAAAAATCCGTACGGGTCGGCCTTGGTGATGATAGAGCCGTCGGCAGAGCGCAGCTCGTATTTGTATAAGCCGCCTTCGGGAAAAGCCGGAATGAAAAGCTCCCACACACCTGACATGCCCCGCACGCGCATGGGATGCCGCCTGCCGTCCCAGCAGTTGAAGTCGCCGACTATGCTCACGCGCACCGCATTGGGCGCCCAGACGGCAAAGCAGAAGCCCTCAACGCCGCCATGCATGATTTTGTGCGCGCCGAGGCGCTCGTAAATACCCAGATGATTGCCCTCGTTGAACAGGTGCAGGTCAAAGTCAGACAGCACGGGCATGAAGCTGTAGGGGTCGCGGATAGCCACCGGCGGGCAGCCGTCATAGTGGAGCTCCAGCATATAATCGAAAAATTCCGCAGAGCCCTGAATCACCGCTTCAAAAAAACCTTCTTTATGCACGCGGAACATCTGCACGCCCTTGCCTGACTGCAGCGGCACCACACGAACAGCCAGCGCCCCGGGCTGAAACGTGCGAACGGCAAGAGCAGCAGCGGCGCCACTGGTCACTTCATGCATGCCCAGCACGGCAAACGGGTCATGATGCTCGGCAGCGATTATTTTTTTTATCTGATAAAGTGAAATGGTTGCTTTCATACGCTTTCATACTGCTGCAGGTTGATGCGCCCGCATGAACTTCAGGGGTTAAAGCATGGTACTTTATGTGTAGCCGCACACGGAAAAAAAGGCAAGGCGTTCGTGGCGAGCGTGTCGAACCATAAACGGCTTGTCTCTCCGGCATTCAACCGCTCAGCCCTTCGACAAGCTCAGGTTGCAGGGCAAACGGATAAGGGTTCCAGTATCAGAGCCCTCATGAGCACTATAAGGCCTCCACTGCCTTTTGACCGGCGCCGCACAGGTCGTCGAGGGCCAGCAGAATATCTGCTATGGTAAATGGTTTTTTTATAAAGCAGTCGATGCCCTTTGCCGCGAGCTCTGCCGTATCAAGCCCCACATCCCATCCGGTAAGCAGCATGACGGGAACGGAGGGTTTGATCTTTTTTATACGGGAGGCCATTTCCAGGCCGGATATGCCCGGCATGTTCAGATCCGTTAACACGATGTCGAAGGGCTGCCTCTGAAAGCAGTCGAGGCCGGCTTTCCCGTCCAGTGCGGTAATAACCGTATGCCCCTCGCCCGTGAGAACTTCCTCAAGCATATCCAGCACATCGCGTTCGTCTTCAACGATAAGTATGCGCAGGCTGCGCGGATCAGTCTGTGCGGACATACACGGCATATGCTTTTCCCCCGGGAAACAGTGTCTGTTTTTTTCTTCAGAGAGTATACCAAAGGCCCGCTACCTCGTCCAGATAAATAGGGGGCGGTTTTTTTGACACCGGAGAACCCACGCCCGTATACAGCGCCATAAAGGCCAAAACAGTTTGCCGAGCAACAAAAAACCGAAACTGCTCACATACAACAGTATCCACACAAGATATTTTTTAAGGTGGGCCCGTTTGGCGGTGACCGGGCTTTTGCTTGTTCTGTAATTTCCGTTCTTGTTTTTTTTTCTACGTATGGTAGGATTTTGCTAGAATGGGTATTTTTAGCCGGAGGCGGGGAAGAATAAAAAAAGTAAACCGATGCGGGTTTTCTAGACTCCATAATAAAATTTTTTACATTTCCTTGCTGGTGAGGGGGCAATGAAAAAAATTGATGCATTGGAAAAATTAGAAAATTTCTTCTTGTGCAATTTTTATCCCATTTTGTTTTTTGCCCTTTTCGGGATGCTGCACATAGTGGATAAACTATATTTTCAAGACTCTCCATTACTCCTGCGAGCTGTTATTTTCTTTGCCGGTTTATTTTTTGGTTCGACTCTCGGGTATGTTGGAGCAACCGTGCTGTTTGATCATTTTTTTCCGCGGTACTGCAGCATTATGGAAGAACCCGCCAATAAAAAACAGGATTAGCCCGACAAACCGGAGCCCCCTGCCCTGGCTTCCGCTCCCGCAATGCTGGACATGTCCGCGCATCTTTTAAAAGCATCAAGCCTGGCCATCTATGTATTTCATACTGTATTCTTGATGGTTGTAAAATATGCCCCGCTCATTTATACTTTCCGTTTCATACATCCGACGGTACAGCTATGCAGGCGACACCCCCCGAGAGCATGCTTCCAACGCACCGCATCACGGCAGCTATAGCCGACCTGCGCTTCGAGCTCGAGGTGGTGAGCGACCTTGACCCCCTGCTTGACTTTTATGTTGAGAGGCACAGCGACGATGCGGATATGATCCCCTACTATGCCGAGCTGTGGCAGTCGGGTGTGGCGCTGGCAAAATATCTTGCCCTGCCCGGGCAGGAAGTATGCGGCATCCGGGCCCTTGAGCTCGGCTGCG
>JAFGCP010000220.1 GCA_016932595.1 Deltaproteobacteria bacterium | reverse complement strand
TTCTTTCGGGCTTAACCCAACCTACAAAAAAATGACTTTTCGTTCAGGCACTAAATAGTCCTTGCGGAAAATTTGGCGGTATGTTAAAAATACACGTTTTTGTTTGCATCCTGTAAGCTATACACATATATACAGGACGCATAAACCAACAACCCGAAACCAGGCATTGAACCGTAAAGGGCCTTATGAAAGGTTCCTGTTGCGCCGCGCCAGCGGTCAATGGACACGGCCATGCCACAGAAAAGGAGACCCATCTTGTCTACTACCTCTATGAAACAGCTTCTCGAAGCAGGTGTTCACTTCGGACACCAGACCAGCAAATGGAACCCCAAAATGAAGCCCTATATTTTCGGGGCGCGCAACGGCATCCACATTATCGATCTGCAGCAGACAGTGGTGCTGTTCAAGCAGGCCTATGATTTTGTCGTCGACACGGTCGCCCATGGCGGCAAGGTCATGTTTGTCGGCACGAAGCGTCAGGCGCAAGAGGCAATCAAGGAAGAGGCCGAGCGCTCCGGTCAGTTTTCCGTCACCAACCGGTGGCTGGGCGGCCTGCTTACCAATTTTCAGACTGTGCGCAAAAGCCTTGAGCGCATGAAGATGCTTGAGCAGCAGCGCGAAGACGGCACCTTTGCCAATTTTAAGAAAAAAGAGGTTCTGTGCCTGGAGCGGGAGCTCGAAAAGCTCAACTATGTTTTTAACGGCATCCGCAATATGCAGGAAGTGCCCGAGGTGCTTTTTATTGTTGATCCCAAAAAAGAAAAGATTGCGGTTTCCGAAGCCCACAAGCTCGGCATTACCACGGTGGCTTTGCTTGATACGAATTCCGACCCTGAAGAAATTGATTATGTCATACCGGCAAATGATGATGCGATCCGGGCCGTCAAGCTTTTCAGCTCCAAAATCGCCGACGCATGCATTGAAGGCGAGCGCAGGCGCGATGCAATTATTATGCAGGAAGCCTCTTCCCGTAAGGCCGATGTGCCTGACAAGGATGCTCAATAAGCAACCAAAGATTTGTTTCATTGGATACGCAGCCTGACGGCACAAGTTTTTACGTACTAACTTGAACGAAAAGTTTTTTTGTAGGTTGGGGTTAATCCCGGAAGAAACCGTTGGGTTTCGTATCCCAAACCAGCCTGCGCAAAAACAAATGTTTATGAAGAAGTGCCGGCATACGGGCGAACCCAGCAAGCCATGGCTTGAATTTTTTTTAGCCGCTACATACACGAATATAATTAATTACCCGTAAGGAGAAACGGTTATGGCAGTTGATGCAAAATCAGTAAAGGAATTGCGTGATAAAACAGCAGCACCCATGATGGATTGCCGCAATGCGCTGCAGGCAACCGACGGCGACATGGAAAAGGCTATTATTTACCTGCGTGAAAAAGGCATTGCCTCGGCCTCCAAAAAGATGGACCGGCAGCTCAAGGACGGCCGCGTGGTGTCCTATATTCACCCCGGCGATAAGCTGGGCATTCTTGTGGAGGTTTTTTGCGAGACCGATTTTGTGGCCCGCGGCGCCGAGTTTATCGAATTCGGCAGGGACATAGCCATGCAGATTGCGGCTGCAGCGCCCCGCTATATCAGCAGGGAAGAGGTTCCCGCCGAAGTGCTTGAGCAGGAGCGCCAGATATATCGTTCTCAGGCTGAAGGCTCGGGCAAGCCCGCCAATGTGATCGAGAAGATTGTCGAAGGCAAATTGCAGAAATTCTATTCCGAGATATGCCTGCTTGATCAGCCCTATGTCAAAGACGACAAGATGACCATGCAGGACTATATCAAATCCGGCATTGCAAAGTTCGGCGAAAACATCAGTGTGGGCCGCTTTGCCCGTTTTAAGCTGGGTGAAAGCGCCTGAGGCTCTAACACCGGAGGGGTTGGCTGTCATGGCAATAAGCAAAAGATCCGGGTTCAAACGTGTGCTGCTGAAGCTGAGCGGTGAGGTGCTCAAGGGCGGTAAGTCCTATGGCATCGACCTTGCCGCGCTTCAGAAGATCTCCGACGACATTAGGCATGTGTATTCCCTCGGTACTGAAATCGCAATCGTCATAGGCGGCGGCAACATATTCAGGGGCATATCCGAAAGCTCAAAAGGGATGGACCGGGCCAATGCCGACTATATGGGCATGCTTGCAACCATCATCAACTGCCTTGCCTTGCAGGAGTATCTTGAAAAAGACGGCGTGCCCACGCGGGTCATGTCGGCTATTCAGGTGCGCCAGATAGCCGAGCCCTATATACGCCGCCGGGCAATGCATCATCTCGAGAAGAAGCGGGTGGTGATATTCGCAGCGGGCACGGGCAATCCATTTTTCACGACTGATACGGCCGCAGCCCTGCGCGCGCAGGAAATGAACGCCGAGGTGATTCTCAAGGCAACCAAGGTCGACGGCGTGTATGATAAAGATCCGGTCAAGCACGCGGATGCCAAGCGTTTTGTCGAGCTGACCTATCAGGATGTGCTCAGCCGCAAGCTTCGCATAATGGACCTTACGGCAATTACGCTGTGCATGGAGCACAAGATGCCCATTATTGTTTTTGACCTCAATGTCACGGGCAATATATACAAGGCGGTACAGGGAAAAAAAATAGGGACTTTCATACGGGGGTAATACATATGGACAAGGAAGCTATCAGCAAAGCCAGGCAGCAGATGGAAAAGAGCATCGAGGCGCTGCAGAAGGATTTCAGCAAAGTGCGCACGGGCCGCGCCTCTGTAACGCTGCTCGATGGCGTGCGGGTCGACTATTACGGCACGCCGACGCCGCTCAATCAGCTGGCAACGCTTGCCATTCCCGAGGCGCGGCAGATAACGATTCAGCCCTGGGATCAATCGATTCTCAAGGAGCTCGAAAAGGCGATTCAGAAAGCGGATCTGGGGTTCACGCCCAACAATGACGGCAAGCTCCTTCGTGTGAATATTCCGCCCCTGACCGAGGACCGGCGCAAGGAGCTGGCCAAGCAGGTGAAAAAGATGGCAGAGGCGGCAAAGGTCGCCATCCGCAATCAGCGCCGCGATATTAATGATGAGCTTAAAGTTTTTAAGAATGATAAAAAGATTACGGAAGACGCCTTTTTTAAAGCCCAGGATGAAGTGCAGAAGGTTACCGACGAATACATAAAAAAGTGCGATGAACTGTCTGCGCAGAAAGAAAAAGAGATACTGGAAATTTAACAAGGAGAGATGCCATGGCGTACAAGATTACCGATGACTGTGTTTCCTGCGGCACCTGCGCCGAGGAATGCCCCGTCGAGGCCATCAAGGAAGGCGACGGCAAGTTCGAGATTGATGACAATATCTGCACGGGCTGCGGCACCTGCGCATCCGTCTGTCCCACCGAAGCGATAGTTGAATAAACACCGGCCGTCAGGCCTGCGCCGGTAGGCTTTCGGCGCAGGCTTTCTTTCCCCTCATTTTCTTCATGCATACGTAATATTTTTATTCAACTGAGTGCGCTGCGTTGATGTTCACGCCGCTCGGAAAACCCTTGAGCAGCCCATCCTTTTATGATACCGTGAAAGACTGATAATGGACGTGGGGCGACATGGAAAAAAAGCAATTGCAAGCAGAGAAACTTCCGCGGCATATTGCCATCATTATGGACGGCAATGGCCGCTGGGCGCAGCAGCGCCATTTGCCTCGCATCATGGGGCACCGCAAGGGCATTGAGGCGGTGCGTGAAGTGGTGCGCGAATGCAGGCAGCTGGGCATCGGGGTGCTGACCCTGTATGCATTTTCAACAGAGAACTGGCGCCGCCCGAAAGCGGAGATCAGGGCGCTTATGGCGCTTTTGAAAAAATTTATCCGCTCTGAAATGCTTGAGTTGCACCAGAATAATATACGCGTTACCATGATCGGCGATCTTTCCAAACTTCCCGGTGACGTGATGCCCGCAGTCCGGGAGATCATGGATGTAACGGCACATAATACGGGCATGACGCTTAATGTGGCACTCAGCTACAGCGGCCGCGATGATATACTGCGCGCTGTGCGCAGGCTTGTTGCAGAGCGCGGCAGGAAAGCAGCAGAGATAACCGAGGAGCTTTTTTCAAGCTGCCTTGACACTGCAGGGCAGCCTGACCCCGACCTTCTGATCCGCACCAGCGGGGAGCTTCGGGTGAGCAATTTTCTTCTGTGGCAGATTGCTTATTCGGAGCTGTATATTACTGATGTGCTGTGGCCGGATTTCGGAAAAAAAGATCTCGCTAAAGCTCTGCGGGATTATCAGACCCGCAGGCGCCGCTTCGGCCTTACCGATGAGCAGATGCGCACCGGCTGACATCTGGCGCCTGCCGCGAGATGCTTTTCAGCAATGCATTTCTGTTTTGTTAAAAAGGGGCAATCATGGTTTTCAAGCGCATACTGACAGCGGCAGTGGGCATACCTGTTGTTGTGTATATAGTGGCTTTTTGCGGCACGGCGGTTTTTTTTCTGTTTATTCTTGCCGTGCTGCTGGCCGGGCTGTGGGAGTTTTTTAAAATGGCGCTGCCCGCGGCATCGCTCGCAACGGTCGGTCTCGGTCTTGTCCTGGGAGCGGCGGTGCTTGCAGGCGCCTATCATGATGCTGATGTTACCATGCTTGCCTGCCGGAGTATGCTGCCTGCTGCATGTGCTCTGAGCTTTGCTGTGTTGTTCTGGTATCACATGGGCAGGCGCTCGGCGCAGCTCCGTGATGCCTCCATGATAGTTATGGCGCAGTTCTGCGGCATTATGTACGTTGCTTTTCTGGGCTCCTATCTGGTGCTGCTGCGTGGCCGGCCTGACGGCGTGATGCTTATTTTTCTGCTTGTGCTTGTGGCCTGGGCAGGGGACTCCGGCGCATTCGCCTTTGGATCATGGATGGGCAGGCATCGGCTTTCAACGCGCATCAGCCCGAAAAAGACCATTGAAGGAGCTCTCGGCGGGCTTGCATGCGGCGTGCTGACAGCGGTGGCCTTTAAGCTTTTTTTACTTCAGAACCTGCCACTGGGGCATTGCCTCATGATCGGCGTGGGCCTTAATGTTATGAACCAGTTCGGTGATTTGAGCGAGTCGTTTATCAAGCGGTCCTGTGCTGTAAAGGATTCCGGCAGGATTTTCCCCGGCCATGGCGGCGTACTTGACCGTATAGACAGCCTTCTTTTTGCTGCACCCTTTCTTTATTACTATGCAGGCAGGGCACTTCCCGTATGATGCAGATTGCTCTTTTAGGCTCTACCGGCTCTATCGGAGCGAGCACCCTTGATGTGGTGCGCAGGTATCCGGACCGCTACCGAATTGCAGGCCTTGCCGCAGGCGGTAATGTGGAGCTTCTTGCCGAACAGGTGCGGGAGTTTCAC
>JAFGCP010000219.1 GCA_016932595.1 Deltaproteobacteria bacterium | reverse complement strand
GTTGCAGAGGCCTTCTCCGGCACCCCCGGCAAGTATGTTCCCCTGAACGAAACGATTCGCGGCTTCAAGGAAATCATTGCCGGCAAACATGACGATCTTCCCGAGCAGGCCTTTTACATGGTCGGCACCATCGATGAAGCAGTCGAGAAGGGCAGGAAGCTGCAGGCGAAGGACTGATATGAAGGACAAGAGAAGCTACAGGCTTGAACTGGTTACGCCTGAAAAGACGGTGCTCAACGAAGAAATAATATTTGTTGTCATTAAGTCGGGCGCAGGCCCGGTCGGCATCATGCCCGAGCATGCCCCTCTTCTGGGAACCGTTGATACGGGAATACTCACCTACCGGGATCTTGAAAAGCAGGATCGCAGGGTTAATGTCGGCCCGGGATTTTTTATGGTTTCAAGCGACGGGGTAAGTATCGTAGCACGCAGCGCTGAGCTGGTTTCCTGATAGCGGCATTAAAAAACGAAGATTCATAAGCCTGTGCAGCAATGCGCGGGCTTTTTTTATCCGCCGGTATGCTGCGTTGAAGCAGGTCTTTTTTTGCTCGCCGGCTTTGCTGCCTGCTTCACAGGGGTTTTGACTTTTGTCTTTTTTTTGGT
Organism: Deltaproteobacteria bacterium; assembly: GCA_016932595.1. Taxonomy (GTDB): domain Bacteria; phylum Desulfobacterota; class WTBG01; order CAIYCZ01; family CAIRTM01; genus CAIWCT01. The sequence continues at coordinate 4,477 of JAFGCP010000219.1, read as the reverse complement.
TGAAACTTTTGTATTTGCCTTGGCCAGGCTTTTTGTTGTGCGGGGCGCGGGTTTTTTTTTCGCCTGGACCTGCGGCGGAGCAGCAGCGCCTGCAGGGTCAAGGCTGCCACGAATCAGCTCAGCCCCGACAAAAGACGACCGCATGGTGCGCTGCGTCCCATGCACGAGTATGCAGGCTACGGCGACGCTGTTGCTGCCTGCCTGACCGAACCCGGCAAACCAGTCACAGCGGCCCGTATGGCCGGGAAGATCGATAGACCCTGTTTTGCCTCCCAGCGTCCAGCCCTTTGCTGCTGCAATCCTCTTCACATAGGTAAAAGAATTGCGGGCGGTGCCGTTCTGCACGGTTTCCCGCATCAGTTCATTGAGCTGCGCAGCGCTGCGCACAGACAGGGGCTGGCCGAGCTGCCGGGCTGAGTTCGCGTAGAGGAGCCTGCCGTCCGCGTCAGTGACCCGGTTTATGATATAGGGCCGCATGAGTTTCCCCCCATTTGCCGGCAATGCGGCAATGAGGGCTGCATGCAGGGGCGAAATGGTCGTGCGGGTATTGTAGCCGCTTGCCACCTCGGCCCGCTGGAAGTCATCGGCAGGGGGCACAAGGCGGCTTTTGGTCACGGGCAGATCAAACTCCAGGGGCATATTGAACAGCAGGCCCTGCCCCATGTCCAGAAACTCGCGATCTGCAAAAGAGTCAAGCCACATTTTTCCGAAATACGGGTTGATGCTCAGGCCAAAAGCCTTATCAAGCGGAACCATTTCGGGTTTGTACGGAGAACGCTCAATGCCCACCTGGCTTCTGTACAGGGTGTGATACCGTCCAGCCACCGGAACAAGATGGTCGGTAGTAAAACCCTTTTTTTCAAGCGCCACGGCCGCGGTAATGATTTTGGCAAGCGATGCCGCCGGGAAACCGCCGTATACGCAGTAGTTGTCTGCACCGTCCGGCAGCAGGCTCGCCCCGTTTTTTGCTGTTTTGTTGCCCATGGCAAGCACGGCCCCGGTTTTTGCATCAATGGCAACGGCTGCGGCTATCATGGGCCCGGAGCGGGCAAAAAGGTTCATCAGGCGCTTCTGCAGATCCTCCCGCAGCGTTGTCTCAACAGTCACCCGGCCTTCGGGTAGTGCTGTGGTAAAAGTTGCCGGAGGTGAAGGCTGGTAAAAAAAGTGATCATTGAACAGTTCAGAGAGGTTCTTTATAGGCGCCTGTGGCGGCAGGGAGCTGCTGCTGTCGACGCCTCCAGCCCGTGAGGCGCCGCATAATAAAAAAATAAGCGTCAGATAAAAAAATATGGTAAGCGCGCGATATCTGTACACTTGAAAACCCTGAAGGAATACTGGTTATCTGTAGCAGAGATTTATCTGTCAGGTTCGAGGAGACTATCATAAAGAAGAAAAGCTGGCAATGCAGAAAGTCGCTGAAAGAGAAAAATATGCATTAATATACATATTTTTAACGCTAAATTATTTAAAATATTATCTTTTATGAAGCAGATATCTCGTTTAGAGCAACAAAAAAATTTCTTTACTTGTTAAAAAAAACGGTATAAGGCTCTTATAATAGTGTTATAATAATATTATAGGAGGTCTATATGGTTCTTTAAGCTACTGAAAAATATTTTTGTTCGAAAAAGCATCTCCGGCAGTTTTTAATATATGCGCACATACTGACAGTAACTCACAAATTGAGACTTTAAAATCACTCCAGGGAGGAGGCTATGAAAAATTGCAACGCTTTGATTCTTCTGCTTGCTGCTATGCTGTGCGCATGCGGCAAGCCTGCAGAGCAGACGGCACAGGAAGTGACGCTGACCATTGGCGCCTATACGGTTCCCAAGGACGCATACCAGAAAGAAATTATCCCGGCATTTCAGAAATACTGGAAAGAAAAGACCGGGCAAAGGGTTATCGTTCAGGAGTCCTATGAGGCATCCGGCGCCCAGGGCCGCGCCATTTCCTCCGGCTTTGAAGCAGATATAGCAGCCCTGTCCCTTGAAGAAGATATCGACGTCATCAAGCGTGCCGGCCTTATCACCCATGACTGGAAAACAGGTAAAACCGGAGGTTTCGTTACACGCTCGACCGTGGTCATTGCCTACCGGCCTGGCAACCCCAAGAACATAAAGGACTGGGATGATCTCAAGCGCGATGATGTGGCTGTGCTCTACCCCAGCCCCAAAACCTCGGGCGGGGCAATGTGGGATGTGAATGCCATCTACGGCGCAGGATTGAAGCTGACCGAAGTGAAAAACGGAGCGCCGGACAAGGCCTATGCCCATGATCTTTTAAGGGCCATTCAAAGCCGCGTGAAAGTGATGGACAAGTCGGGAAGGGAGTCTGTCGGCACCTTTGAAAACGGCATCGGCGACGCTCTGGTCACCTATGAGAATGAAGCTCTTCTGCGGCAGAAGCAGGGCAAGGATTTCCCTTTTGTTGTGCCTCCGGCGACGATTCTTATTGAAAATCCCGTGGCGCTTGTGGATACATACGCAGACAAGCACGGCAACAGAGCAGTGGCCGAAGCCTTTTTAGAGTTTCTTCTCGGGAAAGAGGCGCAGCGCTCCTTTGCGCGCTACGGCTTCCGCTCCATCGACACTGAGGTGGCTAGGGAATTCGCAGCAAAATATCCCGTGCCGCAGTATCTGTTTGATATGAACTATCTTGGTGGCTGGCCGGCGGTTCAGAAGGATCTGTACGGTCCCGAGGGTGCGTGGACGAAAATAATTCGAAAACTGGCATATGCAGGAAAATAAATCAACGCCGGGCGGGCTGATTCTGCGGGGCATAACGCTGAGCTATATAGCCCTGCTGATAGTCCTGCCCATTATAGCTATAAGCTGCAAAGCCTTTGACGGCGGTATGGCGCGCCTGTGGCAGGAAATAACCCTGCCACAGGCGCTTTTCTCACTGAAAATCACGCTTATTCTGGCCCTCATCATCGCCATCGTTAATGTCATCACCGGCACGGCCACAGCCTGGGTGCTTGTGCGCTGCGATTTTCCCTTGAAACGCGAAATCAACGCCATTATTGACCTGCCCTTTGCCATTCCGACAATCGTGACCGGCATTATGCTCGTGGCGCTGTACGGCCCGCGAAGCTTAATCGGCGCTTTCATGCAGAACACTTTTAATCTGGAGATCATTTACAACAGCCCCGGCATTCTGATCGCCCTGCTGTTCGTGACCTTTCCCTTCGTGGTGCGCAGCGTGCAGCCCGTGCTTGAGGAAATGGAGAAGGAGATAGAAGAGGCGGCCATGACCCTTGGGGCATCGCCTGCGCAGATTTTCAGGAAGGTGATCCTGCCGACCCTTGTTCCGTCCATTATAACCGGCGCAGCCCTTTCCTTCAGCCGCGCCCTGGGCGAGTTCGGGTCGGTGGTCATTGTGGCGGGCAATATTCCGTTTAAAACGCAGGTGGCGGCAGTGTATGTATATGGTGAAATAGAGAGCTCCAATGTGCCGGGCGCAACAGGCGTGTCTTTTATTTTGCTGGCATGTTCATTTGCCGTGCTTTTGCTTCTGAACTTTATCCAGTATTGGAACAGGCAGCATGAAGAGAGGTGATAAAATACTCATGGTGCTCGTGCTTGGCTGGATCAGCGTGCTGGTGCTGCTGCCTCTGTCGGGCATTGTGCGCGAAGTCTGGACAAACGGCCTGTCATCGCTTGCCGAAATCCTGCGCCAGCCCACGGCCCTGCGGGCTTTCATGCTCACCTTCTGGCTGACCCTGGGCTCGGTGGTCCTCAACACGATTTTCGGCACCATGCTGTCTTTTATTCTCGTGCGGCACAGCTTCCGCGGCAAGGTTTTTCTAGAGGGCATTATCGACCTGCCCTTTGCCGTTTCTCCGGTCATCGCGGGCTTTATGTTCATCATTCTGTTCGGGCCGCGGGGCTGGATCGGCAGCTGGTTTGACGCGCAGAACATCAAAATTATCTATGCATTTCCGGGCATGCTGCTTGCCACGCTGTTTGTGACCTTTCCCTTCGTGGTGCGCGAGGTGGTGCCGGTGCTGCGCGAATACGGCATCGACCAGGAGGAGGCTGCCTATGTACTGGGCGCCTCGCGGTGGCAGACTTTCTGGAAAGTGACCCTGCCCTCCATCAAGTGGGGTATGATCTACGGCATCACCCTGACCATAGCCCGGGCCATCGGCGAGTTCGGAGCGGTGATCGTGGTCAGCGGGGGCATCATAAATAAAACGCAGACCGCCACCCTGCTGATTCATCACAAGTTCATGGACTTCGACTTTACCGGCGCCTGCGCAGCCGCCATGGTGCTCGCGGCCGTTTCATTTATTATTTTGATTGCCATGCAGTATATTTTCTCCAAACGCAAGGTGTGATATGGGTATCAGCATTCAAAACGTGAGTAAGCGTTTCGGCGATTTTGTCGCTGTTGACAGCGTAAGCTTTGAAGTTCAGACAGGCGAGCTGGTGGCCCTGCTCGGGCCCAGCGGCTGCGGCAAGAGCACGCTGCT
>JAFGCP010000218.1 GCA_016932595.1 Deltaproteobacteria bacterium | reverse complement strand
CTGCGCGCCTTCCGGCGCACGCATATCGGCTATATTTTTCAGAAGTCGAACCTGATACCGTTTTTGACCGCACTTGAAAACGTGCAGGTTGCCCTTGAAATAAACAGCCTCGGGCCCGCACGGGCGCGGGCCAGGGCACTGGAGCTTCTGGAGTATCTCGGGGTTGCCGATCGGGCGGGCAATTATCCGTCGATGCTCTCGGGCGGCCAGCAGCAGCGGGTTGCTGTGGCCCGGGCCCTTGCCAACCGGCCCGCGGTGATCCTGGCCGATGAGCCCACGGCCGCCCTCGACAGCCACCGGGGCCGGCAGGTCATGGAGCTTTTCCGGAAAGTCGCCCATGAGCAGGAAGGCGCGGTCATTGTCGTTACGCATGATCACCGTGCGCTTGATGTTTTTGATACAATTCATGAAATGGAGGACGGGCTGCTGCGCTGCGCGTCCTGCGATACCGGCTCTGACAAAAGCATGCGGGATCATCATGAGTGACTATCAGCCTTCCGGCAGCAAGCATTTTTTTGTGCATTTCCGCGTGCATCATACTAATGGGGTATGCCTGCCATGACCATTCCCGGCAATCTTCTCACAACAGCAATGGCCGTCATGCCGCATACGGATGTCGATCAGGCACTGAAGGCGGCGCTTTCTCTTGATGTGCCGTTTTGGCCGCAACTGCCCCTGCTGAGCTATTATGAAGACATGTATGTGCAGGCATCGGAACATTTTCCGGGCATACAGTTAAACCTGACGGACCGGACGCTGAGTTTTTCCTTTGATAAATTCATTCAGGAGATTGAGCAGGCAATGGTTCATTTTGAGACGCCGGATTACTTTGATATCAGCACGGCCTACTCTGCGGTCTACCACCGGTTTCTGGAGTTTGACCTTGCAGGCAGGCCGGCTATCCGCGGGCAGATTGAAGGTCCGGTGAGCCTTGGAATGAATATTCTCGATCAGAATAAACGGCCCATCATTTTCGACGATACTGTCCGGCCTTTCCTGCTTGAATTTATGGCCCGGCGCATAAATGTGCAGCTGCAAAACTTGAAGAAGCTCAACTCCAATGCATTTATGTTTATAGATGAGCCGGGGCTCCAGTTTGTGTTCAGCGGCATGTCGGGCTACAGCGACCTGGCGGCCCGGCGCGACCTGGAAACGTTTCTTGCGCTGTGCGACAGGCCTGTCGGCATCCACCTGTGCGGCAACCCGGACTGGGATTTTTTACTGAAGCTCGATATTGATGTGCTGTCGATCGATACCTACACTAATGGAGAAATATTCACCTCCTATGCCGATGCAATTCGCGATTTTTTGAAACGGGGCGGGACTATCGTGTGGGGCAACATACCGACAAACAGCGAACCGTTTGAAAAAGAAAGCAGCGCATCAATCGAATTCGAATTGAAACGCTTATGGGATAAGCTGGCGAAAAACGGCATCGAGAGAGATTTTCTTCTGTCTCGCAGCATGCTTTCGCCGGCAACCTGCTGTCTGGTGAACGCAGACCGGGAAAGAACGGTTGAAAAGGCATTTGCGCTGACAAAGGAGCTGTCCACCAAGCTTCGCGCTGAATATTCTCTGAATTAAAAACGACACTGTCTGGGGGGGGTGAAAAAGGGTCATCCTGAACGAAGTGACGGATCTCTGTTTATTCGGGCTTAGCAAATCCAACAAGATAGAGATTCTTTGCTGCACTCAGAATGACTTTATGGGGTTTTTTATCATCCCCTGTATACCCGATATGCGAAGTACGAAAAGACTGCGTACAGTTCGGGAAAGATTTTGCCGTTAGGCTGAAATAGTTTATTGTGAGTGTGTCGCATGGTGTCGGGCATAAAGACTTTTCATACTGTTTCTGATGCAAAACGGTTTATGCTTTTTGTCTGCATTCTCCTTATTGCCGGGATAGGGGGCTCCCTTTTTTTTAATATAAAAAATATTGACAATGAATATAAACAGCTTGCCCTTCAGAACGCCCGTTCTGTTTATGAGACTATTGTGGTTGCCCGGGAATGGAATGCTTATCATGGCGGCCTATACGCGCCGGTACGTGGAGAAATGCAGCCCAATCCGTATCTTGATATCCCCGATCGTGACATTAGGACAGACAATGGCGCGCTTACAAAAATCAACCCAGCCTTTATGACGCGGCAGATGTCCGAGTTGCTGAGCCGGAAGAAGGGTATTCAGCTGCACATTACGAGCTCCAATCCTGTGAACCCTGTCAATAAGCCAAGTGATTGGGAGCAGCAGGCGCTTGAAGGATTTGAAAAAGGCGGGAGCGGAGAGTTTTTCGTTGATGCATCAGGCGAAACCCCTGTCTTCCGGTATATCGCTCCTCTGAAAACAGACGAATCATGCCTGCAATGTCATGCAAAACAGGGCTATAAAGTCGGCGATGTCAGAGGGGGGATCAGTGTGTCATTTCCCTACGATCCTTTTGTTGCTGCAGCAGAAACAATAAAGCTGCGTATTGCCGGCGGGCACATTTTTATTTTGCTCATAAGCCTGTCTATTGTCTTCTTTTCCGGCAGCAAGCTTATTGCCGGCATTGCAGCGCTGCAGGATGCGCTGCTGCAGATAAAGACGCTGGAAGGCCTTTTGCCGGTCTGCTGCAATTGCGGGAAGATCAGGGTTGAAGATGGAGATTATAAAAATCAGAAGGACTGGGTGCGTTTCGAGCAGTATATCAGCGAGAGAACAGATGCTGATTTTTCCCATGGCATTTGTCCGGATTGCTCTAAAAAGCTGTATCCGGAGTTGTATAATAAAAAGAAGCCGGAATGAAGAAGCCGTCGAGCATGCAGCGCGTAAAACGGCAAAAGGTGACAAGACTAAACGCCACAGGCAACAGGGGCTCCATTTAAAACAGGTATTTTAAAACAGCAGGGAGGGCAGTATGACCGAAAAAAAGACTCAAGAAACAGGAGAGGTTTTTTCCATAGCAGAGATTGTTGCCTATCAGCAGGGCTCCATTGTCAGCCGCGAGGTTATCCGCAAGGATACGGGCACGGTTACGGTTTTCGCCTTTGACCAGGGACAGGGATTGAGCGAGCATACCGCTCCGTTTGACGCGCTGGTGCAGGTGCTTGACGGCACGGTGCAGATAAAAATAGCAGGCGCGCCGCATGAACTCAAAGCCGGCGACATGATCATCATGCCCGCAAACAAGCCCCATGCGCTGCAGGCGCTCACGCGCATGAAAATGATGCTCGTTATGATAAAATCTTAAAGAACACCAATTGCTGATCAGTTAAAAGACAGACCCTTGGCGGAGTATCCGCTTTTGGCGGGCTCCGATCTCTGAACTCATCCCGCTTGTTCTTTTTTCAGTCCGAAAACCCAACTCAAAACTCCGGACTATAGGGGTGCAGGCACTGCGCCCCTGTTATCTTGAATTCTGGCGGCCATTGCTTGCCTGTTGCAAATAAACGCATTTAGTTATATGTAAAGCGCATGTGAAGCACCGCGCATATACACATGGTTGACACATGCACACGAGCGCTTTAAACCATCTTTCGGAAATAATTTTGACGCTCAAAGAAAGCGGGGTGGATTTTATTGTCTGCGGCGGGGTCGCCCTTGTTGTGCAGGGTGTCGAGCGCCTTACCATGGATATTGATTTGTCGGTGGATTTGAGCCGGGTAAATCTCAAAAAATTTCTCGGCGCAATGCACAAGCTGCACCTCAAGCCGCGTGCTCCCGTGCCTGCCGAATCGCTGCTCGACCCTGCAACAAGAAAAATGTTTGTTGAAGAAAAGCACGCGCTTGTTTTTACCTTTGTTGATCCTGACAATCCCTTCCGGCAGGTTGATCTTTTTATCGCAGACAGCCTTTCCTACAACGAGCTTAAAGATGACAGTGAATTGATCGATATTGCAAATCAACCGATACGGGTGCTTTCCCGGCAGAAGCTTCTTGCCCTTAAACAAGCCATTGATCCGCCGAGGGAAAAAGATTTATTCGATATCCGGATGCTGAAAAAGCTATTAAGTTCTCAGGAGGAGGAAGCGTGAAGGTACAGCGTTCATCCGGCGCAGCAAAACGGGATTCAGATGGTATGAAGGCCTTTGTGCAGGCCCTGCCGGATGAGCTTTTTGACGGGCATACGGAGTTCAGCGTTTTGAAGCCGGAACAGAAACTTCAATGGCTTTCCCAGTGTGTCCGGTTTGCCTGGGAAATACGGAAAGCAAAGAGCACTGCATCAAAAGCATGATGGAATTAAATCTTGTCCGCGGCGGCGGATTAGTCTGGCCTGCACATGCCCCACAGGGGTTCGGGTATTCAATATGCTTATATCCAGAATTCCGGATATCTCCGGGACTGCGGTATATTGTTTACAACGAGCGCAACGGCCAGCATCAGAAGAGCTCCGAGGCCCACAGGAATAAGCGCGTAGAGATAGCCAAGGCTGTGTATTTGCTCGCTGCCGATTACGGCGATGAGGGCGGTCGCGCCGCCGGGAGGGTGCAGCGTTTTGGTTGCATGCATGACGGCTATGGCGGTTGCCACTGCCAGAGCCGCGGCAAGCCAGGGGCTGGAAGAAAAGCACTGGTAGCAGGCAACGCCGATAACAGCGGAAAGAACATGTCCGCCGATAAGGTTTCGGGGCTGCGCCAGCGGGCTTTTAATGGCGCCGTAGATCAGGACCGCCGAAGCGCCAAACGAGCCGATAAGCAGCACCAGGTCCGATTGGCCGAGAATTCTGAAGTTGCAGTATGCCACCAGAGCTATTCCCAAAAAAGCTCCTGTCCATGACCAGCCTATTTCCTTGAACCCGACACGGGGAGGGCTGTGTTCCGCGCCCCGCATTTTTATAAAATAGTTTTTTACCCTTGCATACAAGCCTGGTGGATCGGCAGGCAATGCGGTTTTCTGATCATTCCTTGCGCAGGGAACAGCAGGCACAGATCCTGCTGTATCTTGGGCTTTTGTCAGGGAGACTTTTTTGTGGGCATGCTGATAGGCATGCCGGTATACTTCCCTGAAATCCTCAAGCGTTATATCCACATATCCCGACATTTCCTCCATCGCCTGATAGATGTCGCTGTCCGAAAGGCCTTCGGCTTTTTCCGCATCTGTCGTGTTGGTCTCGCTCATATGTGTTTCTCAGCTGTTTTCTTAAGAAGGTATGTGACGGTTCTGTATTGAGTATAGCGACGCTTCAGGAATTATCATTGATGTAAGTCAAGGTATGGACATTGTTGTTGATCCCGCAGTGATACAATTCTAATCAGCTGTATCCGTTTATTGAAACTCAATCCTCTCTGCCCGGCATACGGTTCCCCGGAATACCCCATGCGGATCAAGTGTAAATTTTTAATTGAAGTTAATTAAAAAATAAGCTAATTGTTAACTTGCATATTTTAATTATTTTACTAATTATTATTATTTTGGGGGTGGCATGAAGCAGGGGAAGCGAGGGTTTACGCTTGTCGAACTGATGGTTGTGGTTTCGATACTGGGCATACTGGCGGCCATTTCAGTCGTCAATATTATGGACGCTCTTGAATCCTATGGACTGACAATGGCAACGCGCGATTTTTCTTCGCTGCTGCGCAAAGCACGGTCAAAGGCTATAAAGGAACAAAGAACAGTTGTTATTGAATTCGAACTCAGCACTGCAGGGGTGGATTTTGATGGCCATTATGTTTTTGATGCTGAAGGCGGGCACAAAATGCTGATTCCCGGCAAAGACTACGGCTCCCTGAGCAGGCGGTATCAGGGCGTCCGGTTCGGTTTCGGCAAGGCAAAGAAAAGCGCTGCCGGATCAGGCGGAAATCTTCCTGCAAGCCCGGTTACGTTTCAGGGCAAGCGGGTCTCATTTAATCCGATGGGGCTGAGCAATGCCGGCTATGTGTATTTCGCAAACAAAAAAGGCTCGGCAGCTGCCGTAGGCTTGATCAGCACCGGCGTTATCCGGTTTAAGAAGTGGAACGGGTCTGCATGGAAGTGATGCCGGCCGAAGATCGTGCTGATCGCAGGCGCGGCTGCTGACCGGTTCAGGCAAACAGGCTCAGGGAAAGATGCCGGCAGGCAAGCTCAGCAAGCGCCTGTTTGTCCCCGCGGTCTGACGCAGGCACAAACGGCATGGCGCCCAGCAGCTGCGCATCGGTAAAACGGCATATGACATCAGGATTGGTCTGCTCGGCAAGGCCCTGCTCCTGAGCGGCGTGGTTGAGTATGATGCCGGCGATCTCAACCCCGGCCCGCTGCGCTTCGCGCACCGTGAGCAGCATGTGGTTGACGGCGCCAAGGGATAGCCTGCCGACGATGATGAGAGGTATGCCAAGCTGTTTCACCAGATCTATGGTCAGGAGCCTGTCGGTCACCGGCACCAGAAGCCCGCCTGCTCCCTCAATCAGCACGATGTCATGCCTGCTGCATGAAGCGGCAAATAAAGCTTTAATCCTCGCCGGATCAATGATAATGCCTTCACGCTGTGCCGCCACGCCCGGCGCCAGGGGCGTCCGCAGGCGATAGGGGCAGATGTCATCAAGGCTGTCGCCGCAGCCGGCCATAGACCGCAGGAAGACAGCATCTGCCGGTACAAGCCCGCCGTCCTTTTCATCGCAGCCGCTTTCACAGGGCTTCAGCACCCCCACAGAAAGCCCCATGGCCGCAAGAGCTGCGGCAATGGCGCCTGTCACCATGGTCTTGCCGACGCCCGTGTCAGTGCCGGTTATGAAATAAGCTTTCATGCAGTCAGTATGCTGTGGTTGTTGTACTTGTTTCGGGATCATCTGCCGCCGGCTGATAGTACTGGAAGCCTTCAGTGGGGGTGAGTATTTCAATGCTCGACCAGGCGACGCGGGCTATGGTCGCAGAGGAATCGGCATCAACCACCGAAAACTGCGGCGGATGCCCGATTATTTCACGGGAACGGGCAAGATTTTTCAGGAATTCGCCCTGCTGCGTAAAGGTCAATTCATACCAGGGCCGGCCCGCAAATACCTCAAAGCCGTCACCCTTGGTGCTGATTTTGACAATGATGCCCTTTTGCATAAATTTGGGCAGGGCATTGTTGATCCAGGTTGTGGCCCAGTTGATCTCAGCGCGGCTGTACTGGCTGCGCTGCTGGCGTTCGGGCTGCGCAAAACCTGCCGGCGCCAGCAGGCAGATGAGCAGGCAGGCGGCACATACATACGCACCTATCGCCCGTTCAGTTTTCAAGCTTGACCTCCAGTTGCTGGTAGAGGTCTTCAACTGCTGTTAAATTGACATCGGTTTTTTTCCATCCGCTTGTGGGCGTTGCGGCGTTGTCTTTTTTTTGATTTCTGAATTTATCGATGCTTTTGCTGACATCGTCCTGAAATTCGATTTTTTTGTACATAACCACTTCGACGCCGTCTTTCACTTTGCGTACCTGTGCGCGGATCATCCAGCGCTTCCTGCCTTCAGTATCCATGCGGTGAACCCACTCGGTTTCAAGAAGGCCGTCTTTTTTATCATTTTTTTTGAAAATACATTTAAGGTCCTTGTGCAGCAGTTCCTCAACAGAAAGCCACACCTGATCATAGGGCAGGTCAAACACCCGGGACATGGACTGCATCTCCTTCTGCTGAGGGAACGAGGTGCATGCCTGCAGCAGACAGGCGCAGGCCAGACAACACATAAGCGCTAACAACAGGTTTTTTTCTCTCACGGCTGCGGTCTCCAAGCAGGTAAAAAATAATGTTTATTTTTTGTCTGAAAATGCAGTAATGTCAAGTAAAAGGTGATTGGTGGCCTTTATATTGCTCCCGTGTTATATAGTGTAGGTACAATTCATGAGAGGTCCGCTATGAAACGATGCATACTGGCCGGCATACTTTTTTGCGCTCTGTGCAGCCATGCCAGCGCCGCAGCCTTGCGCGAGCTGAACCTTGAAGGCCTGTGCCGAAGCGCAGGAACAATTGTCTGGGGCGTCTGCACCGGCGTTGAAACGCGGGATGAGGCCCTGGTCTACACGTTCACCGCTTACCGCATGCTCAAGGGTGCTGCAGCAGATACGGTGGCCCTGCGCATGCATAAGGCCGCAAGCATGTATGCCCGCGCCCCGCGGTTTGCAGAAGGGCAGGAAGTGCTGCTGTTTCTGCACCCCGAAAGCGATCGCGGCTACTCCTCGCCGGTGGGTTTCGGGCAGGGGGTGTTCAGGATTGCAAGCAGCAGCGGCGAAAGAACAGCGGTCAATGAGCGGGGCAACAGCCGCCTTTTCAGGGGCATGAACATGGACAAGCTCTGTCCCGGCGCGGCCTTCCCGGGCATCAGGCAGTGCAGCCTCGCGGGGGGTGGCGCACTGCGGCACCAGGAGCTTATGGAGCTTATCGCGAAGCTCATCACGGAAAACGATAAGGGGGCGCGGCCATGAAAAAAATACAGCTGCTTTGTTTGTGTGCCGCCCTGCTGCAGTATGCAGCCATGGCATGGGCAGGCGGTCCCCTGTATACCAACAGGGATTGCACACCGGTCGTGTTTCCTGCAAGCGCCATGCCCATACCCTATGCAGTCGACCAGGGCGAGCTGGGCGATTTTTCAAACAGCCTGGCGGCGGGTATTGTGGATGACTGCTTCGGGGTCTGGCAGTCGGTGCCCACGGCCAGTATCAGCTTTAAGAATGCAGGGTTTTTGCCGGAAGATGTTAATGAAACGAATTACGAACCCTATTTTGACAGCGATGCAGACAGGGTGAGCCCGGTCATTTTTGATTCTGACGGCGGCATCATCGATGATGTGTATGGCTACGGAGCAAGCGACTATATCATCGGATTTTCCGGCTCTGCCATTGACTATGATGCCAGCGGGGGCTGGTACTATACCGAAGGCCTGACGTTGATCAACGGCCGCTTTACCGGGCTTTTCACTCCTGCGGTTTTCAAGGCGACCTTCGTGCATGAATTCGGCCATTTCATCGGCCTGGACCACAGCCAGATTAATTTACCATATGTCAGTGACGATAACACGACAAACGATATGTATATCCCGACCATGTTTCCCACATCAACCGATGATGATACGCCGCTTGGCGAGCTCAACCCTGACGATGAGGCAGCCCTTACCATGCTCTATCCGGCGGAGGGCAGCGATGCTGCCTACGGCCGCATCAGGGGCACGCTGTACTGGCGGAGCGGCCTGCCCGCCCGGGGCGCCAATATTGTTGCGGTCAAGCAGGGCGATGAGCGCATGAGCCAATTCTCCAGCGTTTCCGACTACTGCATGCAGGGCGACGGCTCATTTGAAATGCTGGTTACCCCCGGCACCTACAGCTTTTTTGTGGAGCCCGTTTATCCGCTTTTTACCGGCGGCTCCAGCGTGGGCCCCTATGCCGACACTGCGCTTTCAGCGTCCTTTGTTTTTCCGGTCAGAGCCGCGGATTATGAAGAGACTCTGACCATTGCCGCGGGAGAAACAAAAGAGATCGAGCTCTTTGCCCGGCGCAACTGGCTGCGGCCTGTGCCGGGGCTGGCAGCCAACCTGCTGCAGTTGCTTAAAAACCTGGGACTTATCAGCGCGTCCGGCACTGAGTTATAGTGGCATGGTTCGTCCCATGCCCTGGGACTGGTTTTGCAATGGCATGTTTGTGCAGGTGCGGTTCGCTATCCGACCCTGCCGCACAATAACCTCATCATGAATCCGAATGGAAAACACTTATGGCCTTCACCGATCTTCAGGATTATATAAACAAGCTCGACGCCTCCGGCCAGCTCAAGCATATAGCAGCCGAGGTTGATGCCGTGCTTGAAATAACTGAAATAGCCGACCGGCTGGTAAAGCAGGGCGGCCCGGCTCTGCTGTTTGAGCGCGTGAAGGGCTCGCCCTATCCCCTTGCCATAAACCTGTTCGGCAGTCTTGAGCGGGCCTGTTTTGCCTTCGGCGTTGAGAGCTTCGACGATATTGCCCGGCGGGTCATGTCATTCATCCCCACCGCCATGCCCGGCACGCTCATGGATAAAATGAAGCTCTTGTGGAGCATGAAGGACATAAAAAATTTTCAGCCCAGAAGCATGCGCTCGGGGCCGTGCCAGGAGCTCATAGAAAAAGACGGTCCCCTGCTGCAAAGCCTGCCCGTGCTGCAGTGCTGGCCCAAAGACGCGGGCCGCTTTGTGACGCTGCCGCTGGTCATCACGAAGCATCCCGAAACGGGCGTGCAGAACATGGGCATGTACCGCATGCAG
>JAFGCP010000217.1 GCA_016932595.1 Deltaproteobacteria bacterium | reverse complement strand
TTTTTTTCAAGGTAGCGCGGGAAAAGCCGATGCCGCTTTTTGTGTGGGTTGAGCAGACGGTCGTACCCGGGCTGCAGGATGCCGGGAGCTGGCTGAGGCGGAAGCTGGGCCGCGCATGACGGCTGAAAGGGAAAGCACGTGCTGATTATAACCCGCTACTTTACCAGAGAGTTTCTGAAAATATTCGGTCTCTGCCTGGGTTCGTTCATCATGCTGTATCTGCTGGTGGATCTTTTCGAGCGCCTTGATGATGTGATCAAAAACCAGGTGGCCCTTGAGCTGGTCGTGAAGTATTGCCTGTGCAGCATTCCCATGATTATTTACCAGGTCTCTCCCCTCGGGGTCCTTCTCTGCACCTTCATAACCATTGGTCTTTTTGTGAAGCATAATGAGATCATGGCGCTGCGCGCCCATGGCGTGAGCCTGTACCGGGTTTTGCGGGTTTTTATTTTTATTGCGGTGAGCATATGTTTTTTTTCGCTCTGGCTGCAGGAGTATGTTCTGCCGACGACCAACCAGATCGTCAAAGAAATCAAGAACGTGAATATCAAAGGCAAGAAGCCGTCCAAGCTTTTTAAAAAATACAACTACTGGTACCGCAGTCAGGATACGATTTATAATATCGACTATTTCGATCCGGAAAAAAATCAGCTGCAAAAGATCAGCGTGCTGTATTTTGACAGCAGTTTTAATATAACAAAAAGATTAGATGCCCAGAGCGCAACCTGGGAGCAGGACGCATGGCTGTTTCATACCGGCATTGAGCGGGAATTTCTCCCCGACGGATCCATGAAGCTGAACAGGTTTGAGAAAAAGCCGTTCTCGATCAATAAAACACCGGAGGATTTCAAGTCTGCCCGCAAGGAGGCAGAGGAGATGAGCTTTACGGAGCTGTGGTCGGTGGTGAAGAAAATGCGGCAGGAAGGATATTTGCCCACTTCGTATGAGGTGGATATGTACGCAAAAATTTCCTATGCTTTTATTACCGTCATTATGGCGCTGCTGGGCATTCCGTTTGCTTTGCGCACCGGCCGCAGCGGCGGCATGGCTTTCGGCATAACGCTGAGCATAGTTTTGGGTTTTGTCTACTGGATTTTCTTTGCCTTTTGCGTGTCTTTGGGAAAAAGCGGCGCTTTGCCGCCGGTTTTAGCGGCCTGGACGGCAAACATCACCTTCGGCCTGCTGGGGTTATATCTGTTTCTGCATGTGCGGCAGTAAAAAACATCGTGCTTCAACGCGGTTTATTTGAACATGCCGAATTTGCCTTTTTTTGCCTCGGCATCAGCGCCTGCAGCAGCCCCCGCTTTAAGCTGGTTGAGCTGGTTGCCGAGGGAGCGCAGCTGCTCGTCCCTTTCCGCCATCTTATGCGTCAGCTCCTGAATCTTTGCCTCCTGAGCCTTGATATATTCATTGCGCTTGGCGATTTCAGACTCCAGCAGGGTGATATGGCTTTTATATTTCCCTTCAACGGAGCGCGAGGATTCAGACAGCTTTCGTATCTCGCTGTCATATTTTGCCTTGAGCTCAACGTAGCTTTTTACTATGGAAAAATCAGAAGCTGATTCCGTCATCGCTAAAACTCCCCTTTAATTCGAAATCCCCGTTTTCATTGATGCCCAGCTTGTCCATCATGAGCCGTAACTCGCCGGGCAGCAGCGTATAGGTAAGCGCATCCTTAAAAGCCACGCGCTTGTTTGCAATGAGGGCAATCAGGGACTGCTCAAAAGACTGCATGCGGTGAACAGAAACGGACCGCTCCATTTCATCGCGAATTTCCCTTATTTTATTGCCTTCTATCAGATCCTTGATGCGGGGCGTTTTTATGAGAACTTCCATGGCCGCGGCCCGGCCCGTTCCGTCTCTGAGCGGAATGAGCCGCTGATAGGTTGTTGCCAGCAGCGTTTCCGCCAGCTGCTTGCGAATCTGCGGACGCACCTCCACATCGAAAGAATCGACTATGCGCGAGATGGCCTCATAGCTGCTGTTGGAGTGGAGGGTGCTGAAAACCAGATGGCCTGTTTCTGCCGCGCTCAGGGCTGTGAGCATGGTGTCCGCGTCTCTCATTTCGCCGATCAGGATGACGTCGGGATCCTGCCGCATGGCGTTTTTGAGCGCCATGCTGTAATTTACCGTATCCAGGCCGATTTCGCGCTGGGTGATAAAGGATTTTTTATCGCGCATCAGATATTCAATGGGATCTTCAATGGTGACGATATGCGCGGCCCGGGTTTCGTTGATGTGCTGGATCATGGCGGCAAGGGTTGATGACTTGCCCATGCCCGTGGGCCCGCAGGCCAGCACCAGCCCCTGTGGTTTATCGCAGATTGATCCGAGAACCGATGGCAGGTCAAGGGATTCGAATGTGGGTACGGCTGTAAAAATATTGCGAAAGGCAAGCGCAAGCGTGCCGCGCTGGTAAAAGACATTTATGCGAAAGCGGGTGAAGCTTTCAATAGAATAGGACGAATCGACAGCAAGCTCTTTTTCAAGAATTTCCCGCTGCCGGGCTGAGAGGACGCGGTCGATGACCGGGCTAAGCCAGTCCATGCTGATGCGCTCTTCGCCAAAGCGGGTCAATGAGCCGTGGACACGGTAGAGGGGCTGCGACCCGACGCGCAGATGCAGGTCGGACGCCTGCTTTTCAACCATTATGCGAAGAAGATCGTTTAAATCCTGCATGGCGTAACCGCGCAAATTTTTTTTATGAGAACAGTATCTTTGATTATCATTGTATTTTCAATAAAAAAAGCATAGTAAAGTTGAGATTCAGAAACAAAAAAGGGCATCTTCTTTTTGTTGTGTGCTTTTGCTGTACAGCAGATATCAGCCGGGAGGGCCGCGCCCGCAGGAAGAGCCCCTCGGGGGCAGGCGCTGCACGCAGCTTAACCGGTGTTTTTTTCGGCCAGGGATGAACCTATGAAAGCCGCCTTACTGCAGCTCAATAGCGTCTGGGAAGCACCCGCGGAAAGTCACAGCAGGGCCGCAGAGCTTCTCAGCTTCGCTGCCGCTCAGGGCTGTGATGTGGCGGTGCTGCCCGAGATGTTCCCGACCGGCACCTCGTCAAATACGGCAATAACCGCTGAGCTGGCACAGGGCCCCACCGACACGTTTCTTGCAGCAGCGGCCAAAAAGCATGCGATGAATATTATCGCCGGCTTTGCCCTTCAGGGGCAGGCCGCGGGCAGCAAAGCGGCCAATATTGCCGCCGTTTACAGCCGGCAGGGCGACCGGGCGGCGCTGTATACAAAAATACACCCCTTTTCACCGGCCCTTGAAAACCGCGCCTATGAAGCAGGCAGCGCACCCGTTGTCTTTACGCTGGAGGGGGCGGCATGCGGAATTTTTATTTGTTATGACCTGCGTTTTCCCGAGGTTTTCAGAAGCATTGCAAAAAAGGTTCAGGCCATCTTTGTTATCGCCAACTGGCCCCGCGTACGCATCGAACACTGGGAGGCTCTCCTGCGGGCACGGGCAATAGAAAATCAGTGCTTTGTCATCGGCGTCAACCGCACGGGCGTTGACGGTAATGGCCTGTATTATTCGGGCTGCTCGCAGATTATCGATCCCTGGGGAAGGGTTCTGTGTCATGGCAGTGAAGGCGAGCCCGTGGTTATAGAAGAGTTTGATCCACAAGAAGCAGTCCGTTACCGGGCGAAATATAAATTTTTAAACGATATGAAGTCCCTGAAAACTTTTTTAGATTGAAGTTTTTGTGGAGATGCCGCGCATGAGAAATAATAAATTCATTGATATGGGCTCGGTTCTTGTCATGGCCATAACGTTTATACTCTTCACCGCAGCTCTTTTCACCAAAGGGTTTACCCATGATCTTTTTTTAGAGGCGGGAGTTTTTCTTGTGTCAGTCAAGCTGATGATCATGGTGTACAGAAACGGCAGGGCAAGCCGCGAGATCGATCAGCGCCTTGACGCGCTGACGGCGCTTCTCCAGAGGCTTGAACAAAAAAATATTTGATACTGGCCATGAAAGCCTTTTTGCTGTGTTTCGTCCCCCTTTTTGTGGCGGTTGACGCCGTGGGCGTCCTGCCACTGTTTCTCGGCCTTACCCATGGCGTTGAGCCTCGCCGGCTGCGGCCGATTATCCTGCAGTCGGTGCTTACGGCAGGGGCGGTAGCGCTGCTGTTTGTTGGGGCAGGGCCTGCCGTCATGCGGCTTCTGGGGATTACCCCTGCCGATTTCATGGTGGCCGGCGGCGCGCTGCTGTTTGCCATGTCTCTTGCCGATCTGGTGGGCGCAGGCAAGTCGGCGCGGCGCCTTGATCCGGATAGTCTGGGCGCGGTGCCGCTGGGCGTTCCGCTCATTACCGGCCCGGCGGTTCTCACCACGATTGTCCTGCTTGTGGATCAGCATGGCATGTGGCCCACGGCCCTGGCTGTTGTTGCCAATGTGCTGATCGCCGGCGGGGTGTTTCGCTTTGCCGAGCTGATTAACCGGCTGCTGGGAAAAGCCGGAACAAATATAGTTTCAAAGCTCGCAAGCCTGCTGCTTGCTGCCATAGCCGTCATGATGGTGCGCAAGGGCCTCACTGCTCTGCTCGCCCTGCAGTAGCTGTTGTGCCGCGTATAAGGCCAGCGCATAGAAAAACAGCCGGCAGGCGCCATGCTCAAGAGTCTTGACATTGCCCATGCGGTCTTTTATTGTTTCTAAAAATTCCCACCCGTTCTCTATATTTTAAAACCCTCTTTTTTTGAGCGGAGGCAGGCATGTCGTTGAAAGATGATTTGTCACGTATTCTCGGGAACGACGCGGTTTTTGATGACGGCGATATTCTCAAGAGCGCCTCACGGGACCAGAGCTTTGAGCAGCCGGGCAAGCCCGATGCGGTTGCTTTTCCCCATACCGTGGAGCAGGTTCAGGAGGTTGTCCGGTATGCAAACACAACAAAAACGCCGATAGTTCCCTCCAGCTCCGGGCTCAACCTGCACGGCGCCTGCATTCCCAAAGCGGGCGGCATTATTTTAAATCTTTCCCGCATGAACCGCTTTATCGCCATCGATGAAAGCAACTGGTTTGCCGTTATAGAGCCGGGCGTGACACTTGAGCAGCTGCAGGACGGCCTTGGTGCGAAAGGATTGCGCGCCATGCTGCCCTTTGGCGTCCCCCCCAAACGCTCGGCCCTTACCAGTGTCCTTGAGCGTGACCCGGCTCTGGCCTCGGCAAGCTTTGAATACGGCAACGATCTTCTCATGGACACGGAAATCGTGCTGCCTACGGGAGAGCTTTTCAGAACCGGCCTGTGGTCCGCAGGCGGCAGGCCCGGCTCGCATATGGGCCCGGTGCGCTCCATGATTTACCGTTTCTGGACCGGGGCGCAGGGCACCTTCGGCATTCTTACCAAGGCCTGCATCAAAGTTGAAAGCCTGCCGGCCATGATGGAGCTGCATGCCTATGGTTTCAACTCTTTTGCAGACGCCGCTGCGCCGCTGCGGGAACTGCAGCGCCGCGAGATCGGGCTTGAGTGTTTCGTGCTTAACCGCTTTAACCTTGCGGCGCTTCTCAGCCGCGACTGGGCTATCCCGGCGGCTTTTCCGGCGCAGCGCCAGGCGTCCCTTCATTTTGAGAGCCTGCGCAAGGAGCTGCCCCCCTGGGTTTTGTGTATCTGCCTGACCGGCGCGCCGGAGCTTCCGGAAGAAAAGATAGCCTATGAACGAGAGGCGCTCGACGAGGTGGCGAAAAAGCACTCCCTTGCTGTGTTTAATCTGAACGGGCAGAGGGCTGCGCTGATGGAGGAAGTGCTGCGGCCGTGGAGGATTTTAAAAAAGTTCCGCTACAAGGGCTCGGTGCATGATCTTTCGTTCAAGGCGCCTCTTGCCCGGGTGCACGAGTTTCAAAACCTGATTCTGCACGTGGCCGAAACGCACGATTACCCTGCCGACGACATCGGCGGCTATATTCTGCCCCTTGAGCGGGGCCGCGCTGTGCACTGCGAGTTTGATTTTCATTGCGATCATACAGATGCTGTGGAACGGGAGGCAGCGCACCGTATGTGGCTGGAGGCAAGCCGGCAGCTGATAGAGGCAGGCGCTTTTTTCGACAGGCCGTATGGCCCGTGGGCGCAGATGATGTACAGCCGCAGCGGGGTGTATGCACGAAAACTGCAGGAACTAAAAAAAGAGCTCGACCCGAATGCTATCATGAACCCGGGCAGGCTGTGTTTTTAATAAAAAGAAACTGATAATGGTCGGTTGATAATTGCCAGTTATCAATTAACTATCCACTCTTGTCCATGGTTCTCATTCGAACAAAGGTGTCGCCGATGACGATCAAAAAAGACGATAAAAAAGTGTTCGAGCGCGAGCTTGAGGACTACCGTGATCAGGTATGGGGCTGCGCCCGGTGCAACTGGTGCCAGAACCAGTGGGGCTGGAGCGTGAAGAGCGCCGAGTTCTCCGAGATCTGCCCGGCCTTCCACGAATACCGGTTTTTCCCCTATTCCGGCATGGGCAAAATGCATATCGCGCGGGCGATCCTTGAAGGCGATTTTGACTATGAGGATGCGCCGGAGCTTGCCGAGTTCATCTACACCTGCACCACCTGCGGGGCCTGCGAGATGAACTGTCAGCGCCTGCAGGATAAGGAGCCCCTCAAGGTGAATGAAGCGCTCCGTGCGCGCCTTGTGCGCGACGGCATCGGCCCCATGCCCGCCCATCAGACACTTATCAAAAGCGTGAAGCATTACGACAATCCCTGGATGCAGCCGCGCAGCCAGCGTGACAAATGGGCAAAAAAAATTATCCTGAAAGATGTTTCCAAAGAAAAAGCGGAAACGCTTTTTTTTGTCGGCTGCACCACGGCCCTTGATTCGACCATGACCGGTGTGGCCCGGAACACGGCCAGGCTTCTGCTTGCCGCCGGCGTTGATCTCGGCACGCTCGGCAAGGATGAAATCTGCTGCGGCAGCCCCATTGCCCGTGTGGGCGACCGCGAGACTTTTATTGCTCTTGCAAAACGCAATGCCGATATTTTGAATAAAACCGGGGCGCGCAAGATTGTCACATCATGCCCCGGCTGCTACCGGGCCCTGCTGCACGATTATCCCGAGGTGCCGGGCGCAGCACCCATTGAGGCCGATATTCTGCATACGGTAGAATATCTTGATCTGCTTATCAGTCACGGCAGGCTGATTCTCGCCAATGAGATACCGATGCGCGTGACCTGGCATGACCCATGTCACCTGGGGCGCCACTGCGGCATTTATGATGCGCCGCGCAATATTCTGAAAGCCATTCCCGGCATCGAGTTTATTGAGAAAGAGCGCAACCGCGACCAGTCATGGTGCTGCGGGGGCGGCGGCGGGGCGCGCACGGCTTTCCCCGAATTTGCCGCAAAGACGGCGGAGAAGCTCATTCATGAAGCAAAAACAACAACCGGCGCAGACGCCATCGTCACCTGCTGTCCGTTTTGCGAAATCAATATCGGCGATATCCTGCGCCGCTCCGGCGACAGCATGAAGCTTTTCAATCTTGTAGATCTGGTTGCGCAGGCGGCGGGGGTGAACGAAAAGTAAAAAGGTGCGCGGTGCGCACCACGCGCCGATGACCGTTTTTATATTTGCATAAGGAGCCGGTAGGTTGGGCAAAGCGGAGCGTGCCCAACAATTTTCAAACAATGAAAACATTGCCGGGCACACTTCGTTTTGCCCAGCCTGCGATTAATACAATGCAGTCCGCTAGGGCATACACCGCGCACCGAAGATAGCTATTCAATTATTTTACAAGGAGTCCTTCATGGCAGACGAAGCAAAAAAGAAGGTTCCGCACAAGAAACTCCCCAAGCAGATTTATCAGGCTCTTGAATATGTGGTGGGCAAACGGTGGATATCTGAAAAGCGGTCGCTCGTGGAAACCTACAGCAAGCTTTCCATCGAGGGCATGACCTATGTGCGCAAGCACATGAGGGATGCCGCTGCCCTGCCGGCCTGCGTGGTGCTGCCCAATTCGACCGAAGAGGTGCAGGGGGTCGTTCGGGTGTGCAACCGCTTCGGCGTGCCCTTCATCCCGTTTACCAATGGCCAGGTTTTTTGCGGCACCACCAATGCCGAGCCCACCGTCATCATCCACATGTCCCGCATGAACCGCATCATCAACATCGATGCCGATACTATGGTGGCAACCCTTGAATCCTATGTTGATTATGCCCAGTTGCAGGCCGAGGCCATGAAGCTCGGCCTGTGGAATGGCGGCACGCCGCTGGCCACATCGCTGTGCAAGCTCTCGTCGCAGTTTGCCTTTGCAGGGCTGTGGCAGACCGATCTCAAGTACGGGCTTTTGAACCGCAATATTATAAGCGTTAAAATGGTGCTGCCGGACGGCGAAATTTTAGAGACCGGCACGCGCTGCCTGCCCGGGGCGGGCGATTTCTGGGAATACGGCCCAGGGCCTGATTTGATGGGCCTGCAGCGGGGCGGCGCCGGCAGCAATGGCATTGTGACCGAGATATCAGTCAAGCTGCATCCGTGGGTGGGCGGCACCGAGCTTCCCGAAGTGCCAGCGGGCCGGCCGAGCCTTGCCGATGTCCACGATCCGGCCTATGACAGTCCTTTGCCGCCTGACAATCACCGGCTCTACTGGATCGAGTTCAAGGACCTTGAAACCGAAATAAAAACAATGCGCGAGATATCCCATTCCGGCATTGCCATCGGGCTGAATGCCACGGGCGTCTACTCCGCCTACTATTGCTCGCAGACCCAGGAGATGACCTGGGAGCGGTGCAAAAACAAATTTTTCCCTGACTACAACTGTTATGTGATAATCGCCGGCATCACCTCAGCCAGGCAGATCGAGTATGAGGAAAAGGTGCTCAAGATAATCGTTGAGCGCAATGGCGGCACTTTTCTGAGCGAGGAGTATAAGCCTGAAGTTCTCGAAGCTCTTAAGCCCTGGAATCTTGACTGCATCCGCCACACCAGCGGCTTTCGCATGAACCGCAAGATGTACGCCAGCGCCTGGCTGCCCGTGGGCCCCTTCGAGGTTGGCAAAAAAACGCAGCAGTTCTGGAACGATGCGCTCAATGCCTTCGGCCAGTGCGACATTACCGACCGCGGCGGCGCCGACGACACCCCGTTTATCTATGCTCTGCAGCGGGGCAGGTTCAGCTTTGCCGAAACCGACAATTACCCCGATCCGACCAACCCTCAGGAAATCACCAAAGCAGCGGGCTTTGGCATCTATGGCATGGCGCGGCTGGTGAAGGAAAAAGTCTGCCCCTGCCTTATGGCCTTTTTGAATGTGGAGCCGCTGGTGACCATGTTCCCTGAGGTCGGGCCCAACCAGCATCTGCTTTTTCAGAAAATCCGCAAAGTGTTTGATCCCAAAAGCGTCAATGCGCCTGGCCGCCAGGTCTGGACTGAGGAGGAGTGGAAGAACACGCCCCCGCAGCTGAAAGGCATGGTTAATGCCATGCGCCAGATGGTCGGTCTTGACAAGGTGGAGTGAGTCAGTTTTAGGCGATGCCTGCCGGCAGGAAAATATGAAAGGTGGTGCCGCGGCCGAATTCCGATTCCACGGTGATGAGGCCGCCGTGATTTTTGATGATGGTGTAGGTGGTGGCAAGGCCGATGCCGCTGCCGCGCTGGCGGCTTGTGAAGTAGGGGTCAAACAGCTGCTGCAGGTGCTCGTTGAGTATGCCGATGCTTTGATCGCTGATGGTGATTTTCACATAGGCGCCGTTGGGCAGGGGCAGATTATCGCCGGGCCCGACAGTGGTGTTCTCAGCGGAGATTTCTATGCTGCCGCCTTCGGGCATGGCATGGTCGGCATTGATAAGCAGATTTATGAATACCTGCCGCATCTGAGCCATATCAAGCTCGACGAGCTGCAGGTCAGGGGGGCAGCTGAACCGGCAAGTTACATTTGATCCTTTGAGTGCCGTGTCCGCGGCTTCCCGCAGAAGCTTTTCCACTGATACGGCCGTCTTGAGCGCTGTTCCTCCCTTTGCAAAAGCAATCAGCTGATCGGTCAGGTCTTTCGCCCGAAGCGTGGCCCGCTCTGCAGCAGCGAGATGTTCAGATATGCGGTCTTCAGGCGCAACCTGATGCTGCGCGAGATTGATGTTCCCGAGAATTATAGACAGGATGGTATTGAAGTCCTGCGCCACTCCTCCTGCAAGCGTTGATATCGAGGCAAGCCGCTTTGATTTATTCAGTTCTTCTTCAAGCTCTTTGCGCAGCGTTATATCGATAAGCAGGCCCCGGAGGCCCTGCGGCCTTCCGTCTGCAATAATGGGGTTTGCATGTATGATGCAGGGGAAGGTTGTTCCGTCTTTGCGAAGGGCCAGGTACTCCTGCCCGCCGAGGCTTTGTCCGGCAAGAACTTTTTCGATGTTTTCCCGAACCGTCACGCGCTGCTCGGGTACTATCATGTGCAGGGCATGCATTCCTTTGTCTATATCGGCCTGGGTGTGCCCGAAAGTGTCAAGCGCGGTGCGGTTGACGAAGGTGAGCTTCCCGTCGAGGTCAAGCTCGAAAACAGTCTGGGGTAGAGCGTCGGCCAACTCCTTGAACCGCTGCTCGCTGTCGCGCAGGGCCTGTTCGGCCTTGAGCCGTTCTGTTATATCGCGGATGATGGCAACATAATAAAGCCCCTGCCGCGTTTGCCAGGGCCCGGCTGAAATTTCAACGGCAAACTCGGCGCCGTCACTGCGCCTGGCAAAGCTCTGCCCCGTGCGGCCCTGAAAGTTTGAAATTCCGCTTTGGCGGAGCTGGTTCAGCCCTTCTGTTTCCGTTTGATGGTAGCGCTGCGGAATCAGCAGGGTAGAGGGTTTGCCGAGGGTTTCTTCTTTTGTGTAGCCGAATAAATTCTGCGCGCCCTGATTCCAGAAGACTATGGTCCCCAGACTGTCAACGGCGATAATGCCTTCTGGCAGAGACTGCGCAAGCTCGCGGAAGCGCTCTTCGCTGTCGCGCAGGGCCTTCTCGTTTTTTTTGCGTTCAGTTATATCCCGCACGATGGCGCAGTAGAAAAGAGCCGATCCTGCCCTGCCGGAAGAAAGGGAGATTTCTACGGGAAACCGCATGCCGTTTTGATGCAGGCCGAAGGACTCAACGGTCAGATCGGAGAAATCATCGGCGGCCGGCTGCATAAAGTAGCTCTGGTGTCTGCCGAAGAAATCATGCGGCATGATGCTTTCCGGCGTTTTTCCGAGCATCTCTTTATAGGTGTAGCCATACATTTTTTGCGCACCCAGGTTCCAGAATATAATTTTGCCCCGGCTGTCAAGATAGATAATCGCATCGGGGGCGGAGTTTGCCAGAACGCGGAACCGCTGCTCGCTTTCCCGCAGGGCTTCCTCGGAGAGCTTGCGCAGGGTTATGTCGCGCACCGCGCTCACCGCGCCGATCATGGCGCCCGATCTGTTTTTGAGCAGCGTGACCTTGAGCTCGACCTGCACAGGCGTGCCGTCTTTTTTGCGCCACAGGGCTTCATAATTTTCAACCACACCCCGGCTTAAAAGCTGCCGCATGAGTTTGGGCAGAACGGAAGCATCGGTTTTTTCCTGCTCGATGAAATCCATGGAGTTTTTGCCGATAAGCTCTGACTGGCTGTAGCCGAGCATAGCTGCAAGCGCCGGATTAGCCTTGACGATGCAGCCCTGTTCGTCGGTCACATACACGCCGTCGCCGACTGTGGAAAAAACATTTTCAAGAAAGCTGTCATCGGGCTCGGCTGCTTTGATCAAATCGGGGGAGAGGTTCTCGTCCGGCACTATTATCACAAGCATACTCCCGGTTTCAGAGCTGTGGCGCAACAGCAAGCGAACCTTTACGCCGCCGCCATCACGGCAGGCAAGTTGTGTGCTGTAGACAAAAGCGGGATTTTCAAAAAAATATTTCAGCGAGACTTCAGTAATAAGGGGATTTGCAGAAGAAGGCTTTACCAGCAGGTCCGAAAACTTTTTTCCTGCAAGTTCTTCGGCAGGGTAGCCCAGCAGCTGCCCGAGCCCCGGGTTTGCTTCTCTGACGATGCCGTCTTTTTCTATGATGACAAAGCAGGCATCGCAGCTTTTAAAAGTCGCTTCCTGCTGCCAGGGGCTATTTTGTTTTCCTGATGCGCTCATGGTCTGCCCGTTCGGTTGTACAGGAAAATAAAACTTAACTTTATAGCAAAGAAAAGATATTATCAACCTTGTTTTAAACAAATAAAACATATTTATTTTAATAATTTTATGTTTAAAATACCATTTTTATTTTATTGATGTTACAATGAAAGCACAATTTAACGAAATTCTTTTAAAAAGCTCAGAAAAGTCGCAAGTTTTGATTTCCGAGAAGGCTGCCGCGAAATTTGAGCTTTACTATCAAGAGCTGCTCGACTGGAATGCAAAAGTAAATCTGACCACGATTACCGCACCGGCCGATGCTGCGGTCAAACACTTTCTCGACTCCCTGCTTGTATTAAAGTATATGCCTTTGGCTGGATCGCTTATCGATATAGGCTCGGGCGCCGGCTTCCCCGGCATACCGCTAAAAATTATGCTCCCGGAGCTAAGCGTGGTGCTGGTGGAGGCAGTGCGCAAAAAAGCGAGTTTTCTAAAACAGATTATCAGGATTCTGAAGCTTGATGGTATCGAGGTGTACAATGGGCGTATTGAGTTTTTTGACCGGCCCGCAGCCTTTGATTATGCCGTGAGCCGCGCATTCTCGGAACTTGGGCTGTTTTGCCGGCTTGCTGAACCATATATAAAACCCGGTGGCTTGCTGCTTGCCATGAAAGGAAGCGATGCAAAAGAGCAGGCTGTCGTGCAGGAAATGACTGCCTGCGGGCTTGCCTGCAGAGCAATTCATTCATATAAACTGCCCCTGGAAAAAGGTCGGCGCTCGCTCATTATTCTGCAAAAATGTTTCACGTGAAACATTCAGCCTGTGTGTATAACAATAAGTTTTTCTTCAAAAAAATGTTTTTTTGTGTTAGGTTGAAGCATCTCTCATGTCATTGTTTTATTCAGCTCTGAGCTGAGCCGTGCAAGTAAAGGATGCCGGAGCCGATATGGGCTCTTATATATAGTCCCGACCAACTCCAAAAAAAACAGGTACAATTAAAGCGGTTGCGCATGGCGGCAAAAACAATCTGCGTTGCTAACCAGAAGGGCGGCGTGGGCAAGACCACGACAGCAATTAATCTCAGCACCTCGCTGGCGCTCGGCGGGAAGAAAACACTGCTGGTGGATATTGATCCGCAGGGCAATGCCGGCAGCGGCGTTGGCCGAAGCGCCGACGGCCATGCAACCATTTATGATGCCCTGGTTGCCGGCGAACCCATGGCGTCGGTCGTCCAGAAAATGGACATTGAAAATCTTTTTTTCGCCTGCTCAACCATTGATCTCACGGGCGCGGAAATCGAGCTGGTGGCTATGCCCGAGCGGGAATTCCGTCTGCGCAAAAGCCTTGACGAGATCAGAGGCGAATTCGACTTCATCATTATCGATTGTCCGCCGTCTCTGGGTTTGCTGACCATCAACTCTCTGGTTGCTTCGGATTCGGTCCTCATACCGCTGCAATGCGAATATTATGCTCTTGAGGGGCTGAGCCAGCTTTTAAATACCATCAAGCTGGTCAAGGCCCGTCTCAATCCCGAGCTTGGTCTTGAAGGCATACTGCTGACCATGTATGACAAGCGGAACAATCTTTCCCGCCAGGTGGCCGAAGAGATTGTGAAGCATTTTTCCACCAAAGTCTTTCAAGTCGTGGTGCCGCGCACGGTTCGGCTTGCCGAATGCCCCAGCCATGGCAAGCCCATTTATTTTTATGATAAACAGTCGGCTGCCACCCAGTGCTATCTTGATCTTGCACGGCAGGTTCTTGAGCGCTCCGGCATGGCGGTTGCTGAAACCGGTGCGGATGCTGCGATCCGGCAGATTTAGACAGGGAGATACTCTATGTCGTTGAAACTAAAAGGTCTTGGCCGCGGTATCGGGGCGCTCATTCCCGAAGGAGAAGCAATGCTTGCGGCGCCGCAGGCAGGCTATCAGCTGGCAAGCATTGATCATATTCAGGTCAACCCCTTTCAGCCGCGTAAGATATTTTCAGAAGAGGCCATAGCCGACCTTGCCGCCTCCATAAAGTCGAAAGGCGTGCTGCAGCCTCTGCTGGTCAAAAAAAACGGCGCAGGCTATCAGCTGATAGCCGGAGAGCGCCGTTTGCGGGCTGCGCTCAAGGCCGGGCTGCAGACCGTGCCGGTTATTGTCAAGGATGTCGACGAACAGGATGTGCGGGAAATTGCGCTCATTGAGAACCTCCAGCGCGAAGACCTGAATATTATTGAAGCGGCCGAAGCCTATCAGAGCCTTATTGGCAGCTATGGCTATACGCAGGAGGTTTTATCGGAAAAGGTTGGTAAAAGCCGCAGCGCCATCACCAATGCGCTGAGGCTTTTGAAGCTTTCCGCCAGTATAAAGGCCGATCTAATGAAAGGCGCCATTGATATGGGCCATGCCCGGGCCTATCTTGGCCTTGAAACCGTGGCAGCCCAGGAGTCTGCGCATAAAGAGGTTATAAAAAAGGGGCTTTCCGTCAGGCAGACCGAAGCGCTGGTCAACAAACTGAAAGAGGGTAAAAAAGCCAGAAAGCAGGCTGATCCTGCTGCAGGTGCACAGTATGAGTATCTGGCAGGGCAGCTTCAAAAAAAGTTAGGCACAAGAATTCATATTCACAGCAGGGGCGAGAAGGGCAAGATAGTCATTGAATATTGCTCTCACGAGGATTTTGAACGTATTTTTGAAATGTTAAGAGGCGAGTGACATGGCGGATCAGGAAGACAAGATTGGTCAGGAAGCAACAGACAAAATGGCCTCTGCCGCATATATGGCAGACAGCATCAAGGTGCTTGAGGGGCTTGAGGCAGTGCGGAAGCGACCTGCCATGTATATCGGCAGCACGGATGCTTCGGGCTTGCACCATTTGGTGTATGAAGTGGTCGATAACAGCATTGACGAGGCCATGGCAGGCCACTGCGACACAATCAATGTCGTAATTCATCTTGATAACAGCATTTCGGTTGCCGATAATGGCCGCGGCATACCGGTGGACATGCATCCCACAGAGAAAAAGTCCGCGGCCGAGGTCGTTTTGACCACGCTGCATGCAGGCGGTAAGTTCGATCATGCCTCCTATAAGGTTTCCGGCGGTCTGCATGGCGTGGGCGTATCGGTCGTGAATGCTCTGTCCGAGCACCTGGAGCTTGAAATCTGGCGCGACAAGCAGGTCTACTATCAGGCCTATGAGCGCGGGGTGCCGAAGGCGCCGCTGGAAGTGACCGGCACAACCAAACGCAAAGGCACAAAGGTCATTTTCAAACCCGATTCTACGATTTTCGAGGTCACCACCTTCAGCTTTGATATTCTTTCCAACAGGCTGCGCGAACTGGCTTTTCTCAATAAGGGCATCATCATCACCATTGAGGATGAACGCACGGAGAAAAAGCATGAATTCTGCTATAAGGGCGGCATCATTTCATTTGTCGAATTTCTGAATAAAAACAAAAACATCCTCTATCCCAAGCCCCTGTATGTGTCGGGCGAGAAGGACAATATCATTATAGAGCTTGCGTTTCAGCACAATGACAGCTATTCGGAAAATATTTTTACCTTTGCCAATAATATCAATACGCATGAAGGCGGCAGCCATCTGGTCGGGTTTAAATCGGCCCTGACGCGCACGATCAACACCTATGCGCAGACCGCGCGCCTGGCAAAATCGTTCAAGGGCACGCTCGACGGCGACGATATCCGCGAAGGCCTTACCTGTGTGATCAGCATAAAAATACCCGATCCCCAGTTCGAGGGCCAGACAAAGACCAAGCTCGGCAACAGCGAGGTCAAGGGCATTGTCGAGAGTCTGGTGAATGAAAAGCTTGCCGTGTTTCTGGAAGAGCATCCGGCAGTGGCGAACAAGATTCTTGAAAAGGCCATGGACGCGTCCCGGGCACGCGAGGCGGCGCGCAAGGCAAAAGAATTTACGCGCCGGAAATCAGCCCTCGATGGCGGCTTTCTGCCCGGCAAACTGGCTGACTGCCAGGAAAAGGATCCGGCATACTCAGAGCTGTATCTGGTGGAGGGCGATTCCGCAGGCGGTTCAGCCAAGCAGGGCCGCGACCGCAAAAATCAGGCCATACTGCCGCTGAAAGGAAAAATCCTTAATGTCGAGAAGGCCCGCTATGACAAGATGCTGCAGAATGACGAAATAAAAATGATCATCACGGCCCTCGGGACCAGCATCGGCAAAGATGATTTTAATGTGGGCAAACTGCGCTACCATCGCATCGTCATCATGACCGATGCCGACGTAGACGGCTCCCATATCCGGACCCTGCTGCTCACCTTCTTTTTCCGCCAGATGCCCGAGATCATCGAGCGGGGCCATCTCTATATTGCGCAGCCGCCATTGTTCAGAGTCAAGCGCGGCAAGCAGGCCCGGTACGTTGATAATGAAGAGGCGCTGGAAGATTATCTGCTCGAATGCGGCATCGACAGCATTAAGATCAGCTCCAGAGCAGGCGGCACTGCTATTTCAGGCCCCAGGCTCCTGCAGCTGACCAAGCGGGCCATACAGTTTGAGAAGACGCTTGGAAAACTCCAAAAAAGGGGGCTTGATAAAAATATCCTGAGCGCCCTTGCCCTTGAGGGATCCTATACCAAGGACAGCCTGAAGGAGCGCTCGAAGACCGAAGAGCTGGTCGAGCTGCTGAAAAAACATTCAAGCTTTTTTTATGATTATGTGACCCCCGCAGAGGCTGAAATTATTCATGACGAGGAGCACAACTGCTTTGCCGTGAAATGCCAGATCAATATAAACGGCAAGATGCGCGATATGATTATCGATTTTGAGCTTCTCATCTCTCCCGACATGGAGGAGCTGAAAAAGATCGCCAGCCATTTAAAGACCATAGGAGAGCCGCCATTTATAATCGACGAGGGAGATAAGCCGCGGGAGCTTGCAACGCTGTATGACCTTTTTCAGTTCATCCTTGAACGGGGCCGCAAGTCTCAGGATATACAGCGGTATAAGGGTCTGGGCGAAATGAATCCGGAACAGCTTTGGGAAACGACTATGGATCCGGTCAACCGCCGCATGCTGCAGGTGAAAATTGAAGATGGCGTGGAAGCCGATTATGTGTTTACCGTGCTTATGGGCGATCAGGTTGAGCCGCGGCGTGATTTTATTTACAGCAATGCCTTGCAGGTTACCAATTTAGATATTTAATGATTTTTTAATATATAATAT
>JAFGCP010000216.1 GCA_016932595.1 Deltaproteobacteria bacterium | reverse complement strand
GGGGGCTGTGAGAAAGAATGTAAAAAAGAAGTCATTTTCACGAAGGAGAAAAACTATAAGGTCGTTGCCGGCGGCACAGGGTCGCGGCACCCCCGGATAGCCCGGACGGTTGCTGAGCAAACCGACGCTGCAGGGGTTGTAGATATTCTTGAAAAAGCGCTGAGTGTCTATCAGCAGTACCCTGTCGATAAAAAAGAAATATCGTTTCATGAAATGGTCCGCCGTCTTGGCGTCGAGCCCTTTCAGTGCTTCTGGGAGCTTCAATAGACCCGCCCTTTATAGCAGCAGGCAGTTGCGCTATGAAACATTCACATATCGGGAGAAGTTATGCTGAAAAGAAAAATGCGGGAGCTTATATGCGCTGTTTTGCTGATGCTGACTTTTTTCTGCTCAGCCCATGCATACACTCCGGGCAGCGTGCAGGTGGCCGTGAAAGATTTTTACACTTCCGA
This sequence comes from Deltaproteobacteria bacterium, assembly GCA_016932595.1. Taxonomy (GTDB): domain Bacteria; phylum Desulfobacterota; class WTBG01; order CAIYCZ01; family CAIRTM01; genus CAIWCT01. Next base: position 3,123 of record JAFGCP010000216.1, on the reverse strand, counting down.
GCCGGTTGCCGGCGCGACGGTGCTCATGAAACCGGGCAACTACAGCGCCTCCACCGATGATAACGGCACGGTGCTCTTCAGTGATATAATTCCGTATCGCAACTATAGCGTCACTATCACGGCAGAGGGCTATACCGAAGATAAATACGGCACCGGCCGCACCGGCTTTATCTGGGTCGAAACCGGCGCGACGACGCAGGTCAGCATGCCCATAAAAAAATCGGTCTCTGTCAGCGGCACGGTAACCGACATACAAGGCGCACCCGTTGCCGGCGCCATGGTGGCGCTGGTTGAAGAAAGGCTGGGCGCCATGGAAACTGTTGTGGCAGTCCATACGGACAGCCTGGGCCAGTACGAGCTGTCGGCATCCGAGGGGGATTACAGCATACGTGCGGTTGCAGATAGCTATTATCAGGTCTCAGATGACTTGCCTCTTGCAGCAGGCGACACTGCCTCGCGGGATTTCAGTATAAAAAAAGGCAGAACATCCCTGCGCTTCAAGATTAATCCAAACAAGAACTTTTATGGCAATTCGGTCGGGCTTGCTCCAAGTAATATACTCCTGAAGTTTTTAAATACAATTTATGTTGCCCTGGTTGATAAGCCCGACGGCGCCGAGCTGATAAAATCATCGAGCACCAGCTTTATCCCCACCCTTCCCGGCGACTACACCTTCGCCATGATGATTATCGACAGCAAGGGCGTGGGGAGCGAGGCGATCGATACCATTACCATGGTAAATGATCTGCCCCTGGCATTTCCCTCCCTCATTCCCGGCCCCTCTGAACTGCCCCTCATTTATAACGGAACGGTTCTGTCCGAGACAAAGGGCCTGAGGGCTGTCAAGCCCGGAGACAAGGTGTATCTGCGGGGCTGGGGCGAAGACAATAATATGCCGTCGCCGGAGGACTACAACCCGAGAGCCTACAGCCACGAGACGGCAAGCCCGCTGTTTGATGTTTACGGAAACAAGAACGGCGACTGGAGCCAGTCCGACTTCGGCTTTGCCTGGACGCTTGCGGACAGAGCAGGGACTGACCGCACCGGCCTTCTTGATAATGCGTCGTCTGAAAATACATGGTTTATAGTTCCTGCCGATGCGAAAAGTGGCGACATGTTTACGGCAAGTCTTGTCGTCACGGGCGATGCCGGCGACATGAGCCAGCCGGCCACTGTCACCGTGTACATTGCAGAGAACATCGGTACGGAGGCCTGCGCCGTCTGCCACGCGGAAACCTATAAAACCTATAAGGAAACCAAGCATGCCGGGGCAGGCGTGGGTTGCGAAATCTGCCATGGTCCGGGCAGCCTTCATAACGGCGACCCCGCCGGCATTTCCAAAACCCACTGGCCTGGCCTGTGCGGCACCTGCCACCCGGAGTTTGCCCAGTGGCAAAAATCGCGCCACTCAGACCCGCTGGCCTTCGGCCATGCCGAGGTGTCAGCCCCCCTTCGGGGCAACTGCTATAAATGCCATTATACGGAAGGGTTCATCGGCGCGGCAAACTCCCGCAAAAGCTTCGACAAGTTCCGCTACCCCATGTTTGGCACCGATGTCCCCTCTGATACGCCCAATGTGGGCTGTGACGTGTGCCATGATCCCCATGTGCAGACCGCTGACAATCCTTCAGGTACGCGCAAGCCCGCAGCAGAACTGTGCGTGACCTGCCATGAAAAGAAATGGCAGAACGCAACCTACAGCGGCACGGCCGATGAGATCGGCAACGGCTATCACTGGGGCGATTACTCCGAATATCAGGAGGGGGAAAACCCGCATCATAATGATCAAGGTTGCGTTCTGTGCCATATGGCCGGTGATGTGGCCGCTACGGACAACAGCAGCGTCCGCATTGTGGGCAGCCACAGCATGCGGATGCGCGATATGGGCCCTGACGGCGACCCGGGTACATCTGATGATACCCTCAATATAACGGTATGCCAGCAATGCCATCCCGGCCTTGACACCTTTAACCCCAACGGTTTCCAGTCCAGCCTCAAGGCTAAACTCAAAGAGCTCGAGCAGAGCCTGAAAACGGCCAACAGCGGCTTTATGCCGCCGTTCCAGCCCGGCAAATGCGCAACCTGCCACCGGGGCAGCAATCTGCCCTTCATCGAGGAGTCGACCGATGAGGTGCTCAAGCATGCCTATCTGAACTTCAGTCTTGTTTTAAATGACCGCAGCTTCGGCATTCATAATCCCGGTTATATGGACCGCCTGCTGGACGACAGCATCGCCGCCATCGAGCACTTTAATGACATAAGTCTTGCCGCGTTTACCGCCGAGGCAGGTCTCTTCAGGATTACTTTGAAGTGGACGACGGCACGCGAGAACACTATACAGGGCTTTAATGTCTATCGCGCAGTCGGCAAGAACGGCAGGTACAGAAAGATAAATCCCGAACTGATCAAGGCCACCGGCACAGGCGGAGCAGGAGATGACTATGAGTATACGGATCGCGGCGCTGTGAGCGGTGTTAAATATTACTACAAGATCGAAGACATTGCGGCAGATGAAACGGCAACGCTGCATAATGCCGTTGCCGCCCGGCCGGGCTTACTGTCGCTGCTGAAAGCGATGAAGCCTGCAGCAGAAGCGGCAGCAACAGAGCCGGTTGGAAAAAATTGCGTGTTCCAGTGACCGGTAAGCGTATACACAGTAGTCAGAATTCAGGAGCCGGAAGTCAGCAGTTTCTCGGATCGCAGGGGCGTAGGGCATCCGCCCTGCTTGCTGAATTTTGACTACTGGCTTCGGAATTCTGGTTGTACAAACCAAAAAGGAGTTGCCATGGACATTCTTGATGTTATGCGCCAGCGGCGCAGCATTCGCGTTTTTGACCGGCGCATGCCGCCCCGGGAACTTATAGCAGAATGCCTGGAGGCTGCTACCTGGGCTCCCAGCGCCACCAATCAGCAGCCCTGGGAGTTTATTGTGCTGACCGGCTCCGCGCTTGAGGCTGTCAATGCCATTACTGAGGAGAATTTTTTTAAGCGCCTGCAGGATGGCAATGCCTTTGGCGATCCCCCGGAGCCCCTGAAGTCGCGGCAGCAGGAGGTTCTTGACGTGATGATCGCTACGGCTGAAAAGGCGGGCATTAACCCCAATGACATATTTGAAAACAGCCT
>JAFGCP010000215.1 GCA_016932595.1 Deltaproteobacteria bacterium | reverse complement strand
AGTATGCCGAGAATGCTATGCCCCCGCTCAAGCAGCTTTTCGCAGCACTGCAGGGCAAGGGTTGTTTCTCCTATCACATAGCAGCTGAAAGTTTTTTGTGTGCTCATTTGCTACTCATGCATGGGTCAGAGAATCGCATCAGGCGCCAGTCCTATACAATCAAGAGCGAGTGCAATATCGTTCCGGGTTATCGGTGTTTCTATGATTTCAAGAGCGCGCTGCCGCGTCATTTCGCCGCGGCGCACGAGCATGCTTATTTCCGCTTCATGCTGCGAATAGCCGAACCACTCCACGGTGAGCTTCTGGCACACGAAATTAAACAGGCAGTTTGTCGAGCCTGCTGGCCAGCTTATCTCGGGCAGGCAGTAGCCCAGATCATGGGTGATGGTCGCAAGTATATCCGACTCTTCATAGTCCAGATAGTGAAACGGCGACAGGAGCGTCAGCGAGCCGAAGCGGCGGTGAAAATACAGGGTCAGGCTGGCAAACATCTCGGCGACGAGAGAAAATTCGGGCCTGTCCTTGATCGCCTCCAGCAAGGCCGCATCTGAGGCGCGGTATATCCAGAACAGCTCCGTGCCCTTTAAAAATTCCTGCCCCTTGGTATGGCCGCTGATGAGCAGTTGTATGCCATGCTGCAGCGCAAACTGGCGGATATAATAATCGATCAGGGCATTGCAAATGCGGCAGAAATATACCCTGCTGCCCGATTTCAGCAAATGCCGGAACAGATCCTTAATGAGGCGCGGCTTGAACGTCACAAGATCAACGCCAAGGCTGTCTGTTGCGTTTTTAACATTGCGATACATGGCCTCAATGCAGAAACCATTGTCGATAAAAACGGCAAGGGGCTTCAGGCCGAGCTGCTTCACCGCGATGTGCAGCGCCATGGTGCTGTCCTTGCCGCCGGAAAGCGCGGCAAGGCAGTCATACGGCCCCGTGCTCGCGCCGCGCAGCGCATCGACTTTTCCCAGAAGTTCGGGCAGTCCTTCCGCAGCTGCCGGTGATTGCCCGGCCCCTGCCTCGCGATATTTTGCGCACAGATTGCACAGGCCGCCTGCATCAAGCTGTATATGGCCCTCAACTTCCGGCATAATGCAGTGCGTACATCTGTTGGGCATTATTAATCCTTTTTATTGCAGGATAAGCGGACTGATCTGGCAGGTCATGACATTTTAAATTGGTGGTCATTGTTTTAATTGTAGGAGCACCTTTAGGCGCGATTGTTTCGCGGCTGAAGCCGCTCCTGCAAAAGAGCACTATCAAAAAACAAATGTCATCGCCCACTAGTGGGCCGTGACACTTCAAATTATGTATTGTGTCCGCTTTGTAGGAGCGCATTTATGCGCGATCGTTTCGCGGCTAAAGCCGCTCCTACAGTGGGAAACTGCCACAATGAATTGTCATGCCCTACTAGTCCCTTTTAGAGAATATTCAACTCAACTTCCATAGCCGCTGCAGCTGCCGCCTGTACCGGCGGCAGCTGCAGCTTTGATGCTTATTTTATACTAAGGCCTATCACGGACGCGCAAGCTCTCAGCAGATATGTTGCCGCGCTCCCGGCTGCAGGATACCTGCCGCAAAACTCACCCAGCTGATCACCGTAAGCATAGTACAGATCAATAAGTTTTTTCCCAGCGCTGCTTTTTGCCAACACCCGGTCGCGGAACAGGCGCAGGGTTTTAAGATCCTCATCATGCTTGCCCAGCATTCTCTTTGCGATGCAGGAGCCCTGGCGCGTGCCGGTGCGGGCGGTATTGCCCCGGAACATGGTCCAGGCGGAATCCTCATCATCGGGAGCATGCAGGCAGTACACATTCATGTCCTGACTGCCGACATACACGAGACCATGGGCCACGGCAGGCGAGGAAAACACCGAGCCGCCTGTTTTATAATGCCAGATCATGGTGCCCATTTCCACATCGAGGCAGTAGATATTGCCGTCAAAGCTGCCGATATAGAGATAGTCACTGGTCGTGGCAGGAGAGGAATGGACATCGTAGCCGGTAGGAAAATCCCAGATTTTCTCTCCGGTCACCGTGTCCAGGCAGTACACCTTGCCGTCAAGGCTGGCAAAATACACAAAATCTTTTGAAACAGCGGCGGAATTATACACTATATCGCCCGTGAGAAAATCCCATTGTTTCACGCCCGTTTCAGCGTCGATGCAATAAAATTTGCCGTCCTTGCTACCGACATACACATACCCGTCAACAACCGCCGGCGAAGGCGGGATATCACCTTCGGTTTGAAAATGCCAGAGTTTATCCCCTGTTTTCGCATCCAGGCAGTACAGCTTGTAATCAACTCCGCCCACATACACGCGGCCGTCGGCAACAGCCGGGGTTGAAAAAACATCATTGTCGGTTTGAAATTCCCACTGCTTAATGCCTTTTTCGGCGTCAACGCAATAGATATAATTATCAAAGCTCCCCACATAGACAAGGCCGTCGGCAATGGCCGGCGATGACTGAATATTGTCGCCGGTCTCGAACTCCCAGACTTTCTCGCCTGTGGCGGCATTCAGGCGATACAGCTTATGGTCTGAGCTGCCCACATACAGAGCATCGCCCGCTATCAGGGGGCTTGAAAGAACCCCATTGCCTGTCGGATAGCCCCAGACTTTCTCGCCCGTCTTTCTGTTCAGGCAATACACATGAGTATCAGCGCTGCCGATATACACATAATCGCCTTCAATGGCCGGCGATGAGGTAATGATGCCGCCTGTTTCAAAGGTCCATGCCACCCGCTCGGGGTCGCCTGCTCCTCTGATTTCCAGCGAACAGAGTGTTGTGACCGAACCCGTGGCGGTCGTGACCGTACAGAGCTGGTCCGTGGCATTGTCCGCCACCGAAATAATCGCTGTAATTTTTGTAGCATTATCAACGGTTATGCCGGCAAGAGTAATATCCGTGGAGCCGAAGGTAACGGTGGTATTATCGTCAAAGGAAGTTTCCCTGCCGTAAATAATAAGCTCCACGTCCGTATCGCCTCCGGTTACATAGGTGGGCGACAGGCCGCCGCACCGGGGCCCGGACACGCGCTTCGTGCCGCTTTTAATATCATAATCGGTAAACATGGTGCCGCTTACAAAAGACTCCCCCACATCGTCCATCTCCAGCAAATGCTTGTCCATCTCTTCGCCCAGCCTGGGCGATTCGGTATAGGCGAAAGCTTCGGGTAAAAAGCTCACCTGAATGATCTGAAAGGCCACCGTAGGGCCGCCCGCAGTCGGCGTGCTTGTTCCCTGCGCCTGGCAGAGAATATTGCCGGAGGTGCCGGTCACGATATTGGTTATAACCCATACATAGGTCGAGCCGTCGGTCTTGGTCATGTCCCAGGTGCCCAGCCACACGTCGCATTCAGTTTCAGCGGCCGAAGCTCCGCTACCTGCCCACAGCAGGCACAGCGCCATGATTAGCAGTTGTAGTTTTTTCATACGCGTCTCCTTTGCTTCCATGGTTACCTCTTACAATGACTCCAGAAATAAGACCGTCGCATGGACGATCTGCGTCATCTGATTGTCCCGGCTGATCGTGGCCTCTCCATCAATAGGCTCATGGTCGCCCGTATACCAGCCGAACTGCTGGTGATTGCCCCCTTCTATTATAACATAGACCGTATCCGCCGGCAGCATGGCCCTTGATTTCTCGATGGTCTTCGGGGGATAAATGCCGTCATTGGTGGCGGATACGGACAGGGCCTTCACCTCAGCCTGATCAAGCTTATTTTTGTTGGAGGGATAGGATGCCCACAGCACCACGGCAGCGATTTCCGTCAGATGCTCTTTCGCGAATTCGCAGGCCGCAATGCCGCCCATGGAATGCCCGCCGATCGCCCAGACGGATATCGCAGGAAAAGCTTCCATAACCGCGGCGGCGCGCTCAGGCGCCTTCAGCGCCCAGTCCTCCGGCATTTTCACCAGCACCATCATGAACCCGGCGCGGGCGATTTCACGGGCCATGGGCGCATAGGCGCGGGCATCGCAGTCTGCGCCGCCGTAAAAAATCAGGGCTGTCGACGCCGGCCCGGCTTTCGGCTCGAAAATATAATAGCTGTCATTGTCCCAGGCCTCTACCGGAACATGGCTGCACAGCACATCATTGTCGCTCTGCAGCGCGGCGAGCGCCTCAGGCAATGGCGTATGGCCTTCATCCGGCTTGCATGATGCCATACACAGGCTTATGACGGCGAGGGCGGCAAGTGTTTGGATGCTGATCTTTTTCATAAGCACCTCCGCTTATTGGTCTGCACCGAACAGTTTTTTTGTCGTTGCCGCAAGGGGCCCGATAAAGGTGCTGCCCGATGCGCCGACGCATTCAATCTTGTAAAAATAGGTCTTGCCCGGTCTCAGAAAATAATCCGTAAAAGAGTATGCCCCGCCGGAGGCGCCGGCAGGTATCATGCTGCGGTTGATTTTTCTGTAGCGGGCATTTTTCTTTTCCGACCTGCTGCGGTAGACATTATAGCCCTGGCAGTCGGGCTCGGCCGTGCTTGTCCAGGTAAGGGTAGTCTGAAATCTGGCCGAAACGGCTTCCAGAGATGCTATGTCGGCAATTTGCGGAACCTCCTTTAACCGGTATATCTTTGCGCCGTCGCCGTCAGGCACAATCTGCCCCGGATTGGCGCTAAACAGGTTAGAGGCGGCAACGTAGAGCTTGTTTTCATAGGCGCAGAAAGATTCGAAATTATGTATGGACGTATCGCCAAAACCGTCACCCGTTACGCGGCTCCACACCAGTGCATCGGCCGGGCCAGTGGCGCGCCAGATATCCGAGCCGTCAAACTCAGGGCTGCCGGGAAAAGCTCTTGATGTCTGAACCATAAGGGTCCCGGCATACAGGGCGTTATCAAAGCTATAAAGATTAGGCCCTATATTGGCCCCGTAGCCGACCAGGCCGCTTACCCCGTCAAAACCATTGGGTATGGCGGCATCTCCGCCCACGATGTATTTCCATGCATCATCTTCCGTACCGCCCGTGGCATTGACGAGGAGCCTGCCTCCTGTCAGCCTCGCCACGCCCGCAATAAGGCTGTTGTCATACTCGGCAAACGACCAGGCCTGAAAATTGGCGGAAATAAAGCTTTTGGCGTCTCCAAACCCGTTTTCATTGGTACCCAGATCATTATCATCAACAAAATTGTCGACAATGTAGTGCCAGGTAGCATTATCCAGGCGCACCATGCGGGCGCCGCGGCCATTACAGCCCGTTGTGCCGGTGGCTCCGGCATACAGTGTTTCGGCGCCGCTCACAGAGCTTTTTATAAAATGTGTCACGCTGGAGGAGACGGGATTGCCGACCGAGTCCTCATAGCCTTCAACGAGGCAGACCCCGGTCGGATTCCCGGTCGGATCATAGCCGTGCAGCAGGCCGAACGAGTAGTCGGAGCTGGGAGCCCAGGTCAGATTGTCCGTCTTCCAGATGCGCGAGCCGTCCTCATAATTATGGCCGACGGCAAGATAGAGCTCACCATTGAGCTCGGCCATGTCAACGGTCGTCTTGTTCCAGATACGGCCGAAGCCGTTTTCATCCTCGCCCATGCCGATTTCAAAGCTGTCGCCGGCAGCAACGGCGCCCACGGTCACCTCCGGATAGTCCGGGTCGGGAGCATAGTCCTGGCACACGGTATATTCAGTCTCT
>JAFGCP010000214.1 GCA_016932595.1 Deltaproteobacteria bacterium | reverse complement strand
TGCGGGGTGAATGATCTGCCCCTGTCCATGGTGCTGTCATGGTATGAGCAGAAGGCCGTGGCCATACTGCTGACCCTGCTGCATCTTGGCATTAAGGACATTCGTCTCGGGCCGTCGCTGCCGGCATTCATTACGCCGGGGGTTCTGGATGTGCTCGTGAAGAATTTCGATATAAAGCCTATCAGTACGCCCGATGCTGACCTGAAGGCGATACTGGGTTAGGTAATGCGGATTCGCGATTGCGGAATGCGGACTTAAGGGATCTTGTAATTGTGCGCAGGGGCGTATGGCTATACGCCCCTGCAATCTTCAATCTTGCATTAACGAGAGATACCATGAAATGCCCCGGGCAGGACACACGGTACTGGAAACCGTCCGATATTTTTGAAGCCCCATGCCCCGCATGCGGCAAGACTGTGGAGTTTTTCAAGGACGATGCCGTGCGGAAATGCGCGGGCTGCGGCTCGCGGGTGGCAAACCCGCATCTTGATTTCGGTTGCGCCACCTACTGCAAATTTGCATCCCAGTGCCTGAAGGAACTGCCGCCTGAGGTGCTTGCCCGGCAGAAGCATCTCTTTGCCGAGCGCGTTGCCTGCGAAATGCGCACATATTTCGGCGATGATGAGAAGCGCATACGGCATGCGGAAAAAGTTGCGCAGCTGGCTGAACAGATCGCTGCGGGCGAGGCAGCTGATATGGCCGTGGTGCTGACTGCTGCGTATTTGCACGATATCGGCATCAAAGATGCTGAAAGGATGTACCACAGCACTGCAGCGAACTATCAGGAACAGCTGGGGCCGCTCACTGCGCGCGGCATCCTGCAGGGCCTGCATGCCGGGGAGCAGCTGGTTGACGAAGTATGCGATATCATCGGCCATCATCACCATCCGCGGCCGGTTGAAACAGCCAATTTTATGGCGCTCTATGATGCAGACCTGATCGTTAATATTCAGGAAGGCGATATTGAAAAGCCCCGTGAGCGTGACAGGCTTTCTGCGCTCATAGAATCGCGCCTGCTGACCTCCTCAGGCAGGCGTGTTGCTCAGGAGGTATTTGAGCTTCCCCCGTCGATGCTCAGCGGAAGCAGTAGTGTGGGTGAAACCCACCAATAAAAGCTTAAGGAATGACGTCTGGCTTATATGCGTAGTCCTGACTTAACTGAAAATATCGGCAATAAACATTTTGCAGAAAAACGGTGGGTTGCACCCACCCTACCGTTCTCGTGTTTATTCATGTCCTTTATTGTTCGGTGCTGTACTAAGACTGCAGACAGAGAAGAACATTATGAAAGTAAGGCGTAACATCATCGAGATAGACCGGGAACGCTGCAATGGCTGCGGCGCCTGCGTGAGCGCCTGCGCCGAAGGAGCTATCGCGATTGTCGACGGCAAGGCACAGGTTGTTTCCGATGTATTCTGCGACGGCCTGGGCAACTGCATCGGTGAGTGCCCGCAGGACGCTCTGAAAATTGTTGTGCGGGAAGCCGAGGATTTTGATGAAGCGGCCGTTGCCAGGCATTTGAAGGTCCAAAGCTCTCCTCAGAGTCCCTTATGGCAGTGCCCGTCGGCTGCTGTGCGGCATAGTGAGCCGAAAGCAGGGCTTTCAGAACAGCCGCCAGTGAGCATATCGGCGCTTTCCACCTGGCCGGTTCAGCTGCGCCTTGTGCCTCCCCATGCGCCTTTTCTCAAGGGCGCCGATTTGCTGGTGGCTTCGGACTGTACGGCGTTTGCCCATGCGGGATTTCATAGGGATTTTCTGCAGGGCAGGGTCCTGCTTACGGGCTGTCCGAAATTTGACGACCGGGAGCTGTATGTCGATAAATGTAAGGAAATTTTCAAACAGAATGATATAAAGAGCATTACGATAGTCGTCATGGAGGTCCCGTGCTGCCAGGGCATGCCGCAGATAGTAAAGGCTGGCCTGAAAGCGGCAGGCGCATCAGCGCCGCTGGAGACTGTGGTTGTGAGTGTCGGTGGCGATATTGTGGAGCGGCGGCAGGAATAGAAAATCGGTACGCTGCAGGAGCAGGCAAGCATGGAATGGGAAAAAGAAGCTGAAGACATACTTGAAACTATTGCCGTGCCGCCCATGATGGCGCAGTTTGTGCGCCTTGATGCTGAGCGCCGGGCGCTGCAGAAGGGGCTGAATACGGTCACGGCGGCAATTGCTCGAGCAACCGAAAAAGGCTATGGCCGCGTGTTTGGGCCCGAGGCGACAGAGGTTGTCCGCCGCATGGGACGCGGCGAGGATGTCGGCCTGCCCGATGCTTTTTTTGAAGATGATGACGCTGAGCTTTTCAAAATCGAGCTCTGTCCGGCAAAGTACGGCGCCTGCACGGCCGAGAAGCGCGAGATGATGCTTGCCGTGCTTGTGCCACTTCGGGAAAAGCTCAGGCAGCTGAATGCGACACGTATTATTATTGAAAAGGCCCGCACCCCCCTTATGTCGCACCACGTGTTTCGCATAGCCATTATCGGCTGCCCAAACTGCTGCATGTCGCCCTATTTCAACGATTTCGGCATCATCTGCCAGTTGCAGCCAGCGGTAAAAGAGGCGGGCTGCACCCAGTGCCAGGCCTGCGTCAGGTA
>JAFGCP010000213.1 GCA_016932595.1 Deltaproteobacteria bacterium | reverse complement strand
TGTATGCGTTGATGCTCTTGAGAATCCGGCCATGAAGAACCGCACTTTTGAAGTTGTTGCCCGAGCCGCGGTAAAAGAGGGCAGGGAGCAATTTTTGATACAATTATAAGGTTCACAAGGTAGGTGCTCAAAAATTTAGGCCCCTGCGGTAAAATTAAAAAATGAAACGGCGGGTCAGTCCGCACTGCAAAAAGGAGAGCATTATGGCAGAAGAATACAGTTTTCCCCCGTATGGCGAAGAGGTGCTCAAGATGCTTGAAAAGTTCGGCGGCACAAAGATGGAGACCTATAAGGGCAAGGACATTCGCCCCCTGTGGGACCTTAAAGGCGGGCCTATTCTGTGGAGCTACAAATATCTCTACTCAGCCCCGAAGCTTGAGAAAATAGCCATTACGGTGCAGTCGTTCAAGGACAAGCTCATGTGCTATACGACTATTATCTGGCCCGACGATCATCATGCCCTGCCGGTTTTTTCCGCATTCTGGGCTGAAAGCGAGAAGGGCAGCTATTTCATTCTTGATTTCTACCCCACGGCGGACACGATCTGCGATATCCCGTATATGGAGAAGTATCTTGATCCCCTGGAAGATCTATGGCTTGAGGGTAAAAAGTATTATCCCGTTGTTTCCACGCGTGATCCCAACTGGTTTCGGGTCATGATATCTCCCTATTATATCAATGCCGACTTTCACCCCAGCGATAAAACCCATCAGGACCGCCTGCTGAAGCTTGTTCTTGACTATCTCAAGGTGTACCACAGCCTGTGGGAGAAAGACGAGCCGCGGGATCCGGCCTATATGCAGTACCTGATCAAGCGCCGGGAGGCCATGCGCTGGAACATGAAAGAGAAAGACCCAGGCGGCATCATGATGGAGCATGCCGTCGGCCATGAGCTTGCCGAACTCGGGCTTGAGGCGCTGTTTTAATGCTCACCAAAGATATTTGAAATTTTGATATCGCAGCCCGGCCCGCCCCAACTCCCCTTGCCTTTAAGGTTCCCTCCTTTGCAAAGCGGGGGTGGGGCGGCCTGTTGTACATATAAGCTATTGAACTATATTCTCAATTTATTAGCAAGCACCTAGCTATGGGAGCAGCATGCATGAAGCATACTATCGCAGCATTGGCAACCGCAGCAGTAGTGATGGCAGGGGCAGGTATGGGGTGGGCACAGGCCGCTGACTGGAAAGACGGTGGCCCCGCCTATATTTACGTGAATCCCGTGAAGAAATCCCCTTTTCATATGCCTTATGACGACACACTCAAGTGTATCGATTGTCATAAATGGAATGGGGCGGACGCCTATACGGCTGCGACCATGACGCTCATAAAAAGCGCTAAGGGCCGGCTGTCGCAGCAGGAAATAAAGAAGGCGATTCTTGAGACCTTGAAGGGCACCGGGGATTACCGCGAGATGTATGTTATGGCAACGTCTTTTAAAGATGAACCCCTGGCAAGTTGCCTTGAGTTTATCCTTGACCCCGAAACGCTTACTCTTGTCGCCTCGTCGGAAAAGCAGACCGAAAAGCTCTTTCATATTGCGGCAAACGGCAGGGCATCGCTGGTGTATGTGAAGCACCGCGATGACATGAAATATTTTATGAATCCTATCGGCGTGCAGATCTCGGGAAAGGCTGTGCAGCTCAAGTACGGCGACCCCGGCTTTGACCAGGCGGCAGAGCTCTGTCTTCAGACAGCGATAAACCACATGCCGGAAGAGATGCAGAAGAAGATGTCCCGCGAGGTGATGCTGGCAGGCATACAGAAAAACCAGCTTATCACGAAAGTAATCCCCGAGCGCATCGTTATCACCAGCGGCGATTTTATAAAACGGGGCCTGCACAGAAAGCAGATTTGGATGGCGCAGTAAAAGCGGTCGTCCGGTTCGGCCGGAGAAAGTGTTTTAAAAGCAAAAGACAATGTACATGTCATTCGAATCCGCCGCTGGCGGATGAGAAATCTTGATGTCTCCTCCGGAGACTTCCCTGAGCGAAGTCGAGGGTACGAGATGACAGACACATATTTCCGGCAATCGAATATGGTAAAAGGCTCCTGCGTATACATTTGTGCTGCTTTAAAAAAACAAAGGCCCGGCACACTGTACCGGGCCTTTGTTTTTTTTGTGTTTACGTGCAAGAAAAGCAGGCTGAAGATTGCCTCACTTTACCGTTATCGTTCCAAAGCAGTCGCCGATGCTGACCTTGATCTCGCCGGGGGTCAGTTTTAACGGCCGCACAAGGCTCAAAGCGATAATGACCTTTTTGCCGATTCTCAGCTGAATCACGGGTTTGATCGCATTGCTGTCGAAGGCAGCTCTGTCGCCCATCACGAAGGCGGGGTCGCCGCTGCCGATAATAACAAAAGGCATAATGGGCTGGATAAGGGCCGCGAGCTTGCTGATCCTGCTGGGAATGACCTTCTCCAGCGTGCAGTTATCCTCGGGCGGCGTAGCATTATCCGTGCAGTCGTTTTTCACTCCCGACTTGAGGCCGTAACTTGCATTATCTGCAGCAAAAGCGCACTTGGTAAAAGTTGTTTTGGGGATTTTCTCATAGGGCTCGTCCTGGCCGCCGGTATTGATCTCTTCATCCGTTGCCTCATAGTAGGCATAGTCTCCGATGGGATCAAAGGATATCTGGCGAAACTGAATTGTCTGGTTGTCTGATTGCCGCCTGCCATGGGCAACGCACAGCCAGTTGTCTCTGATGCCGCCAGCCGGCATGCAGCTGGGTGTGGGGGCCTCCGCAGTCGCTTTTGAACAGGTATCGGTAACCGTTATATTGTCGGTTATGGTATTGGATGTGTTGTCGGTATAGGTCACTGCCCAGGTGCCAAGGAAATCATCACAGGTGCCCGGGGTCAGGGCAAAGGCAGGTATCACTGAAAACACTGCGGCGCATGCAGCCAGCACGACTAAAGCTTTTTTTTTCATAGTTCTTCCCTTCTTCTGTTTTGGTTATTTTTTTTTCGGCACCCATTTATTAATTTACAAACCGGCAGATCAGCCGATGAGCCGGTCTTTCGTCTTAGCATATATGTTTTTGATGCCCTCTCTGATCCGCACCACGCGCGTTCCCTCGCCCGTGCCGACCATCATGCTGTTGTCGAAATTTTCCACCACATAAAAAATCATGGCAGGAAATTTATGGTCCACCTGGTGGGAGCTGTAGCCCAGCACATTAATATAGCGTGATATTTTGGCCTCATAGCCTTCCGGCGTCGTGGTAAAATCCGCAGGCGGTGCGGCATAGTGGCAGATGGTGCGAACCTCGAAGCTCGTGAAGCTGCTGCTTGAGAGATACAGCACCACGGCAAGAGGGTTTTCCATGAGGTTGCGGAACGTGTGCGTCT
>JAFGCP010000212.1 GCA_016932595.1 Deltaproteobacteria bacterium | reverse complement strand
ATGGTCAGGTCGGTAACAGTGATATGGGGTTCGGGTTGGGACATGTAATAAACAACCTTTGAAAAAGAAGTCAGAATCCAGAATTCAGGAGCCAGAATTCAGAATAAAGCTCTATAGGCTTCTGCCTTTCAACTTTTTCTGCCTGCTAAATTTTCCAACTCCGGGCAGGTTTGAAACCTGCCCCTACACTCGCCGTTTTTTAACCGAACTTTGAACTTTTTTTCGCACCATCTGCCTTCTGGCTCCTGACTCCTGACTTCTGACTTCTATTCTTTATATCCCCAGCACATTACAGGTAACGGTTATAATGGCGGTCGCGACAATGATGCACACAATTGATGTCACCACGGCCGAGGTGGTTGCCGTTCCCACGGCAGAGGCGCTTCTGCCGCACTGCATGCCCCGCAGGCACCCGCACAGGGCTACCAGCACGCCGAAAACCATACTGTGAAACAGACCGACGAAAAAATGGGTGAGGCTGAGGGATGCGACGGTCTGGTTATAGTATTCGATGACTCCCAGATCAAGCATGCCCACCCCGACGATGAGGCCTCCCAGCACGCCCATGAGATCGGCGTACAGGCATAAAAGCGGCATCATGACGGCAAGCGCGATCATGCGCGGCAGCACCAGGAACTCCATGGGAGAGATGCCCATGGTCTGCAGCGCATCGATTTCCTCGTTGACTTGCATGGTGCCCAGCTCCGCGGCAAAAGCCGCCCCTGTGCGGCCTGCCATGATGATGCCCGTCATGATGGCGCCCATGACGCGCACCATGCCGATGCCCACAAGGCTTGCTACATAAATCTGCGCGCCGAACATCTGGAGCTGCACCGCGCCGACAAATGCCAGAATGAGCCCGACCAGCAGGCTGATGAGCGAGACGATGGGCAGGGCCTCGGCGCCGCAGCTTTGCATAAGGAAGAAAAGCTCCGCCTTGCGGAAGCGTGCTTTACCGGTAAGCAGCCGCCCCAGGGCAAGCGTTACATCGCCGATAAAAGCGAGGGCTTCACGGGAGCCGGCCTGCAGATTTAATGTTGCGTCGGCAACGCGGATGAGAAACGGATCGCGGATATCGGTTTTGCGGGCGCCCGAGCGCTCGGGAATTGCCGTGGCAAGGGTCAGCAGCCGCTGCAGCCCGTCGGGCAGGCCGTTTTTATCAAGGGCTATATCGCGGGAGGTGCAGATGTCGGTTATTTTGGCAAGCAGGATCAGCAGGCCGCTGTCCCAGCCGGTGAGGGACGCACAGTCAAAGGAAACTTTTTTTATGCCCTCCTCTGCCCTAAGCCTGCCGAGGGCCTCGTCAACTGACGGCTGGCTCTGATAGATGCTCCACGCTCCTGCAAGCACCAGCATGCAAGACCCGTCTGGCGAGCTTGTCATCTGAAATGTGCTGCCGGGAGGAGAAATCATTGCCGCATGCCCCTGAAATGATTGACTTTATAGTGTTTTTATATACATTACTTTTTCATAAAGCCCAACCTTAAAATGCTTTCCTGAAGCTCTTTACAGAAGATCCATGGCGCAGCACACACTGCATGAAAGGATGCCACGATGAATCGTACTGCCTTCAAATCACTGGCGACAGCTTTTTGTGTCTCTCTTATCTGCCTGTGCCTTGGCTGCGCTGCGCAGAAGCCGTACCAGCAGCCGAAAAACGCCTCGCCTGCACAGCCTGTTTTGCGCGTGGGCGTCTGCGCCAACTCCCCGCCCATAATCTTCAAGCAGGCCGGCGATTATGCCGGGGTTGAGGCAGAGCTTGCCAGGGGCCTTGGCGATGCCCTTGGCATGAACATACAGTTTGTCGACTGCCCGTGGAACGAGCTGATACCGTCTTTGCTCGACGGAAAATTCGATATCATCATGTCGGGCATGACCATCACCGAGCAGCGCTCGGTACGCACTGCCTTTACAAGCCCCTATCTCACTGCAGGTCAAATGTGCCTTGTGCGCAATGAGCTACGCAACAGCTACCCCACGACAGAAGCCGTTCGATTCACGACCAAGCGGGTGGGCACGAGAAAGGGCACGACCGGTGACTTTCTCGTGCAGCAGAATTTGACACTGGCTAAAAAAGAGCCTTTCACCAACCCTGCAAAAGCAGCTCAGGCCCTTATCGATGGCAAGATAGACCTTTTTGTGGATGACGCGTCGATCATCTGGTGGCTTGCCGCGACCTTTGAATCTAAGGGCATAACCACCTTGCCGTTTTTTCTCACCCGCGAAGAGATCGCATGGGGCGTCCGCAAAGACAATACCAGGCTTCTGGCTGCAGCCAATCGCTTCATCGAGTCCTGGAAACAGAACGGACGCCTGCGGGAACTGCTCAGGCGCTGGATGCCGAATGCTTTTTAATATGTATCCGGAAGCCGTCTCCCGCGCGGCAGGCGCGCAGCGGTACTCAACTTTCAGCGCCGGCGGGGGGTATGGCGGCGGCAGATTCAGCGGCGGAAGGCGGGGCAGAAGGTAAGTACCTCCATCCATACTATCCAAAGAAAGCGGCCAAGGCATTACGCCTGGCCGCTTTCTTGCCCGTTGCACATACAAGGAGCTGACGCTGTTTTTATTCAGTTGTCATCGCGGGCATGTTCTAGCCCCTTATTGCCCGCGTTGTGAGGCTGTAGAGCGCAGGGGCTCAAGAGAGAATTTTATAACCGCCTTTCGTCGGATTTTTTGCTCCGGACGCGGAGAGAGAAGCCGCCGGTAACGTGTTTTGAAAAAGGCTCTAAACAAAAAAATGAAGGCTGCCCGGAGACAAGAGGGGGGGAGTCTCCGGGCGTAGGCGCCTTCATTTACAACCTATTATATATGGCTTTAATTTGCGCGTCAATAAAAAGAAACCCCGGGCTGCCGCACCCTGCCGTCTTGCGTAGCGGGCTAACCGGTTATTGGCTTCCGGGCCGCCTTATGGGGCGATATTTCAGGCGGATCATCAACGGGAATTTTATCAATTTCAGCCGTCAGCTTTTCAAGCTCCTGCTGGGCATGTGCATAGCTCACAAAAATACCCTTGGAGGCCAGCTCTTTTTCTTCAATCTTGAGAGAGTGCCAGATATTGCGCAGCACTTTTCTCCTTTTCTTAACCCAGTCGTATTTCATGCCCGCAGCTCTCCCTGTATGAAATTATCCTCGAAACTTTTACACTAGCAATGCAATGACCTTTGAAGAAACTATTTTTCAAAAACCAGGCGGCTCAGTCAGGAGCCTCCATCGCCGGTCGGCATGGTTATTTTCCCTATTTTTCCGTTTCTGTCAATACAATCGAGCCGCCCGGCCTACACGGATTTTACGCTTCGTCATGCTGTGGTTCTGCCCGATACAAGCAGGGCCGGGCATCCGCCGCGGCGGATTAACCCGGCCTGCAAAAAGCATTCTTTTCAGTGGGCTGTTCAGCCCGGGCTGAACCACCATTATTTTTGCGGCGTTTCAACGCGGATCGCCAGCCCCTCGGTGAACTGCATATAAATCATATCGCCTTTTTTAACCTCATTGAATCTGGTGAGGCTCGGGTCAACTTGCGTTGTGATGAACTTCCCCTCCGGCCCCTTAAGCGTTATCATGCGATTTTTATAGTCGATTTTCTCCACGGTGGCGGTAACCTCGTATACATTCAGGGCTTCCATGCCGGGTTTTGCGCCAAGGGGAGCCCGCTTCGCAACCTGTGCGCCGCCTCCGGCAGGCTTGCCCTGAGGCTTGTCCACAAGAATGGCAACTGATTCCGTTTGCTCCGTGATCACCTCGTCGCCGACTTTCAACTGGGGAAAATTGCGAATTTCAGGCCCGGCCTTGAAATAGTGCAGCTTGTTCTCGCTGTCGCGCAGCACAGCGGTGCGCTCTTTGTAATCTATGGAATCGACTATGACCCGGGTGACGACCTTTTGCCCCACAATGCCGCCGGGCTGGTCGGCTGATTTTGCCGCCGCTACTGATACTTCAGGCGCTGCAGGCGCCTCCTGCTTCGCGGTTGCGCAGGCAGACAGTACCGCCATCAGAGTTATTGCCATCAGAGTCGCATACGTCTTTTTCATGCTTTTTTCCCTTTTTACTGTTTATATTTACGGTTACAGTTACAGGTGGGCAGGACCCTCCCTTCAAGCTGCGAAATACTGCGCGCGGCTTTTTCGTTCAAAAGCCTTTCCCCTTTCCTTACTTCGCCCGCTGCTCGGCAAGGCGGGTCTGCAGCCGCTGGGCCCATACGTCGATGGCATTCTTCACCGTATGCCATTGGTCAAACTTGTCGCCCTTGCCGGTCACTTTGCCGCCTACCTGGCGGTCAACCGCCGCCACAAGGCGCTTGCCGGTCTGGCTGTCCTGCAGCTCGATTTCTGCGCCTGCGGAGCCGACAAAGGAGCATGAGCCCGTTGCAGCCGTCTGAAGGCCGGCCAAAGCAAGGCCTATGGGCAGAATGGTGGAGACCGTATCAAGAACAACATAGGAGCTATCGGTCTCGGTAAGGGCAAAGCGCAGGCGCATGACACCGGGGCCGGGCT
>JAFGCP010000211.1 GCA_016932595.1 Deltaproteobacteria bacterium | reverse complement strand
GGCAAGCTCGGCAAAGCTCGGTATGGTGATGGTTTTTGCGTCATCGACCGGCTGCACCTGGGCTGCTGCCGGCGCAACAGCCAGCAGGCACCAGAGACCAAGGGCCAGGAACAGCGCCGGCGCCACAGGGGAAACTATGCGCGAACGAACGGGATTAATCATCGGGGCTCCTTTAGAGATGAGTTGTGTACAGCAGGCATAGAGCCTAATACTGCAGTTTTTTTATCGACAGCGCTTCGGCAAGACCTTCGCCCGTAGTTCGATATTTGACTTTTACGCTATCTTTTTTTCGAAGGCCTTCGAGACCTATCGGCTTCCAGACGGGGTCATAGATCGTCGTGGTTGTTTTGACGATCAGCACGTGCTGACGCCCGCTCGCAACCCCAATGACAATTTCGGAACGCAGGCCCTTTAAGCTGTCGGCTATGGATACCGAGTCAACGGTGCCGGTGATCGTCTGGACAGTGCGTGAATCAGGCGCCGAGACAAGCACGGGCATTGAGCAGTCAACAGCATGGCAGACGGCAACAGCACCAATGCATACAAAAAAAACAACAAGAGCTTTTTTCATAGCTCAAACTTCCCTTACGATCAAGTTAAAAAATAGGTATATATTAACGGTCTCAAAATAGTATGCACACTTACATCCTTGTCTTTTCGGTCGTCTTCCCGGCGAAAGCCGGAAACCAGTGCAGTAAAGTCTGGATTCCGGCTTTCGCCGGAATAACGGAATGTAAAAACGAATTATGAGACGATTAATAACATACATCGTATAGTAAAAGCGGCACTGGCTGCACCTTTGCCCGCCAGTCTGTTAAAAAGCCCGGAGCCCCAAGCATACGTAAAGACTTTCCCCGGGCGGCAATGTTTCTGTAAAGGATGCTGGGAAATAGACCCCTGCCTTCAGCGCAATCACAGTATATACGACTTTTTATTATTTGTGAAGGAGGAGGAGTGCAGGCAGGATGAAAGGGGGGGGAACACCCTGCCTGCACTTCCATGAAGAACATTTTATTATTATACGCTGCATACAATGCATTTTTAGTTTTATATTTCTGATTCGTGCAGGCAGGATGAGAAGGGGGGGGGGAACACCCTGCCTGCACTATCAGGCTCAACTGTTTCTTATTGCTGCTTCACTGTAGCTTTATTCTAAATAAAATATAGCACAGACATAATTAAAGAAAGGTTAAAGCAGGATTAGAAAATTTTAATGGATTGGAAGGGTTATGGTGAAGGTGCTGCCCTCGCCCGGGTTGCTCTGGATGCTGATCGAGCCCCTGTGTGCCTCAACAATGGACTTGGCGATGCTCAGGCCCAGTCCGAAGCCGGCGCTGCTGCGGGAAGCTTCAACGCGAAAAAAGCGGTCAAAAACAAAAGGAATATCTTCGGCTTTAATGCCGATACCTGTATCGTGCACGATGACGGAGGCACTCTCTTTGCCCGGCCGTACATCTACGGAAACCATGCCTCCTTCAGGCGTATATTTAATAGCATTGCTGATAATATTTATGAGCACCTGACGCATGAACTGTTCGTCGGCCACAACGGTAAGCCCGCCGGCAGCCGTACAGGAAAGGCGTATCGCTTTCTGGTCGGCCAGAACCTGCATATCTTCCAGGACGCCGCAGGCAAGGGCTGAAAGGTCGAGTTTTTGCTGCTGCAAAATAATTTCCCTGTCGTCCAGGCGGGCAAGGGTCAGCAGGTTGTGTACGATACGCGTAAGGCGCTCTATCTCCTCAAGGCAGCTGCGAAGAACCCCTTCATACTCCTTCGGCGACCGCTGCCGCTTCAAAGCTACGCTCATTTCTCCCTCCAGTATGGTCAGCGGGGTTTTCAGCTCATGGGAGGCATCCTGCAGAAATCGGCGCTGCGATCCAAACGAATGATCAAGCCGTGCCAGCATGTCGTTGAAGGTGACGGCAAGGCGCTGAATCTCATCGCGCGTATCCGGTTCGGGGATGCGCTGCCGAAGGCTTTGGGCCGTTATCTGCTGCACGGCCTTTATCATGCGGTCAACCGGCCTGAGCGACAGTTTTGCCAGGATCATGCCGATAAGGCCGGTAAAGAGTATCATGAGCGGCAGCATGACGGTCAGGAGGTTTTTGAGATCCTCACGGGCATTTTCAATAGCCGTGAGAGGGCTTGCCACCTGCACGATATAGGTTGCCATATTATCTTCAATTATCGGCTTGGTGAACACGCGCAGAATTGTCATGCGGCCTGGGGCGAAAGGTACGGCCACATTGTCGAATCGGGCATTGCCCAGAAGAGCTGTCTGGAAAAGGTCATCGGGGAAAATAATGCTGCGGCCGATATTTTTTGAGGAAGCAATGAGCCTGCCCCGGGCGTCAAATATCTGAACGATAATATTGAGCAGGTCCGGTTTGTTGGACTCCTCATTGACCCAGCGCTGAGCAATTTTGACAAAATTTATATTGCCCGCTTTTTTAAAAATCCGGGCATCAGCGCCCTCGCGGCTGGCTTCAAGCTTTTCAACCTCCCAGTAGGTGTTGATGGCGTCCGTGACCCCTGCGGCGCGCGACTCAAGCAGGCTGTCAAGCTGGCTGTAGAGATCGTGAAACAGGCGGGTATACAGCACGAAGCAAAAGACCAGCATGATCAGGGTGACCAGCGCCATGGAGGATAGTGCAATCTTTACCCGGAGAGAGCGTGGCAGCATTTCATTCCTTGAGCATGTAGCCCCGGCCGCGAATGGTTTGTATGAGCTTTTGATCGAAGTCGGCGTCGATTTTGTTGCGCAGGTAGTTGATGTAGACATCAATTACATTGGTGCTGGTATCAAAGTCGATGTCCCAGACATGCTCCGAGATCATGGTGCGTGTTACCACGGTGCCGGTATTGCGCATGAGGTATTCAAGCAGGGCGAATTCCCGGGAGGAAAGAATGATGTCCCTGTCGGCGCGGGAAACTTTGTGCGAGAGCAGGTCAAGGGCAAGGTCGGCGACCTGCAGCCGCGTAGCCGGCTGAACGGCTCTGCGCAGCAGAACGCGCATGCGGGCCAGCAGCTCCTCGAAGGCGAAGGGCTTGGTGAGGTAGTCATTGGCCCCGGCGTCCAGGCCCGTTACCTTGTCCTGCACCGAGGTCTTGGCCGTGAGCATGATGATGGGCGTTTCGAGCTTCTCTGCGCGCAGTTTTTTGCATACGGTCACGCCGTCGCATTTCGGGAGCATGATATCAAGGATGATAAGGTCATAGTCATTGACCGAGGCAAGCTCATAGCCCTCGCCGCCGTCTGCGGCCACGTCAACAGCATAGCCCTCCTCTTTCAGCCCGCGTTTTATGAAACCGGCTATTTTTTTTTCATCTTCAACGACAAGTATGCGCATAACGTAAGTACCTGAGCGAAAAGTCGTTTTTTGTTGGGTTAAGCCCGAAGGAAACCGTTGGATTTCGCACCTCAACCCACCCTTACGCACATGTAAACGTAGGGGCTTAAAATTTTAAGCCCCTACTACTTTTCAGCCTGCTGAGCATCTTCGCGCTCATCATCGGTCGCGGCAAGCCCCGCTGCTTCCTCCCGCAGCACCCGCCGCAGGTTTTTGCCCGCAAGGTTGCGCGGGATAGAATCCCGGAACAGCACTTTGCGCGGCACCTTGTAGCGCACAAGATGCTCCTTGCAGAACCGCACGATCTCCTCGGGGGTTGCGGCAGCCCCCTCTTTCAGGACCACGAAGGCATAAACACGCTCCCCCCTTATTTTATCGGGCATGCCGATGACCGAGGAGTCGGCAACCTTGGGATGGGTCAGCAGAAACTCCTCGATCTCGCGGGGATAGATGTTGAACCCTTCGGAGATGATCATATCTTTCTTGCGCTCGACTATAAAGAAATAACCGTCTTCGTCCATGCGGGCGATATCTCCGGTGTACAGCCAGCCGTCGCGCAGCGTGGCTGCCGTCTCTTCGGGCCGGTTCCAGTAGCCCTGCATCACCTGCGGGCCCCTGATGCATAATTCACCCGTGCTCCCGAGCGGAAGGTCGTCGCCGGTCTCCATATCAACAATTTTGCAATCCGTGCCCGGCACCGGCATGCCGATGCTGCCTTCCTTGCGAGCATTTCTGAGCGGGTTGCAGTGCGTGACCGGCGATGCCTCCGACAGCCCATAGCCCTCAATAATGATGCCCCCGGTGAGACGTTCAAAGTCCTTGAGCACGGTGCCGGGAAGAGGCGCTGCGCCCGAGACGCAGTAGCGGATTGTGGAAATAGTGTACTTGCCGATATCACGAAATGTCCCGAGCACGCTGTAGATTGTCGGGATACCGGGAAGAAACGTAGCCTTATGGGAATCGATGGCCTTCAAAATGTCCTTGGCTACGAATTTGGGAAAGAGAATGATGCTGGCTCCGGCAGACAGGGGCAGATTCAGCGCTGTTGCCATGCCGTAGGTATGGAAAAATGGCAGCACGGCGATGAAGATTTCTTTGCCGGGCCGCAGATCCGTGTACCAGTAACGCATCATGGTATTGTTTATAACAATGTTCTTATGCGTGAGCATCGCGCCTTTGGCAGAGCCCGTGGTGCCGCCGGTGTACTGCAGGATGGCCAGATCCTCGCCGGAGAGCTTCGGGAGCGGGCAGTCGGGAGCCTTGCTTTTCATGAGCTTGTGATACAACCTGACCCCGTTTTTTTCCTCAAGCGGCACATTCTCTGTTCCCTTTTGGGCGATTATGGGGTAAATAAACTTTTTTAATGGCGGCAGATAATCCTGAATCCTGCCGACGATAATGCGCTTCAGTCCAACCGAGGGCTGCACTTTATACACTTTGGGGTACAGCAGATCAAGGGTCACCAGCGTTTCAGCGCCGGAATCCCTGATTTGAAACTCAAGCTCCTTTTCGCTGTACAGCGGATTGGTCGGCACGATGACCGCGCCCAGCCGCAGCGCGGCATAGTAGGCGATGATGAAGTGCGGGCAATTGGGCAGAAAGAGCGCCACGCGCTCTCCCTTGCCAAGACCGAGGCTGTGCAGAACGCGGGTGAACTGTTCGATGGCTGTCCGGAGTTCGGCATAGGTCATGGTAAAGCCGAAAAAGTCCACAGCCTGCTGCCTGCTGAAAGCAGCAATGCTTTTTTCAAGCAGCGAGGGGATGGTGCTTCCGTCATAGTCAACCGCAGGCGGCACTTCGGGATCATAGCACTTGAGCCAGGGCTTCTCTGTCACGGGACACTCCTTTATGCAGAAGTTTTTCAGAATGTAAATTGTTAGCAACTGTATCCAAATCATTCCTTAAAAACAAGTTTTTTATAAACCGCATGAAGAGAAAAGACGCCTTTTTTGCAGCCCTGGCCGGAGTGCTGCTTGTCCTTATATTTCCCCGGCTGAACCTGTGGGTGCTTGCCTGGGTGAGCCTTGTGCCTCTGCTGGCCGCGGCAGACGGCAAACAGGGCGCTGCGGGCTTTAAGCTCGGCTGGCTTGCCGGAACAATCTTTCATGCCGGCCTGGTCTACTGGGTCACCGTTTCCATGACCCTGTACGGCAAGCTGCCTGTGGCCGTCTCGGTTCCCATTCTGCTGGTTTTTGCGGCATTTCTGGGTCTGTTCACCGGCCTTCCGGTCTGGGGCGCCTGTTTCGTGCAGCAGCGCCGGGGCTGGAACTTTGCCCTTACCTTTCCGTTTTTATGGGTTGCCGTTGAGCATCTCAAGTCATGGTTTCTGACCGGTTTTCCCTGGGATATTCTGGGCTATTCACAGTACCGCGTGCTGCCGCTGATTCAGATAGCCGATATCACGGGCGTGTACGGCGTGAGTTTTCTGATTGTCTGCGTCAACTGCGCGGTGTATGGCAGTGTGCGGAGCCTGATGAAAAAGGGGCCGCTGCCCTTTGCCGAGACAGCGATTGCGGGTCTGCTGCTGCTTGCTGCCGGGGTCTACGGAGCGCAAAAAATAAGCGCCGTCAAGGCTGACGCTTCAGGCCAGGAGGTACGCGTGGCGCTGGTGCAGCCCAATATTTCGCAGGATCTCAAATGGGACCCTGCCTATCTTGAACAAACGCTTGAAAAATTCAAGTGCCTGACGCTCCAGGCCGGAGCGGACAGGCCTGCTTTGGTTGTCTGGCCCGAGTCGGCAACGCCGTTCTTTTTTCAGTCGGAGAAAACCTATCGGGCGTATGTGACCGATATCGTCAGGGAACTGAACGGCAGCCATCTGCTTTTTGGCAGCCCCTCCTGGGAGGAGGCTGCCGGCGGCGCCCTTCGCTACCACAACAGCGCCTTTCTTATCAATCCCGGGCAGGACGTAGCGGGCAGGTATGACAAGCTGCATCTCGTACCCTATGGCGAGTATGTGCCCCTGGCACGGTTCTTTCCCTTCATCCAGAAAATGGTTGAGGGCATCGGCGATTTCAGCCCCGGCGAGTCGCACAGCATGACGAGCCTGCCCGGCTGCAGGTTTGGAACCGTCATCTGCTATGAAATCATATTCCCCGATCTGGTGCGGCGGTTTGCCCTGGGCGGCGCTCAATTCATCATCAATATAACCAATGACGCATGGTTCGGCATGACGAGCGCGCCCTGGCAGCACCTTGCCATGACAGCGCTGCGGGCCGTTGAGAACAGGCGCTTCATAGCCCGTTGCGCCAATACGGGCATCAGCGCGGTCATTGCTCCGACGGGCGACATACAGCGGCAAACAGGCCTCTTTACGGAAGCCGTGCTTCCTGCTACCATATACTGCCGCAGCGATATAACCGTGTATGCCCGCTACGGCGACCTGTTTGCCTGGTGCTGCTGGGCATTCAGCATTTTTTGTTTATTGAGCGCCTGCCGCCGCAGGCAACAATCATAACCAAGGAGACACACGCATGCTCAATCTGTGGAAAGAAAAAATAATGTCGCTTGAGAAACGCATGGAAACCATTCGAGGTTATCTTTGACATCCCCGGCAAGCAAACCCGCCTGGAAGAGCTTGAGCAACTCAGCGCCGATCCCGGCTTCTGGAAAGAGGCCCAGGAGGCGCAGAAAACAAACAGGGAGCGCAAGTCCATAGAAACCACCCTTGCCGCATGGGCCGGGCTTCAAAAAAAAGCTGAAGACTGCGCCGTGCTTCTGGAGCTCGCAGCCGAGGTCGATGAGGACCCCGACCTTGAGGCTGAGATGCAGACAATGGCCGAGGATTTCGAGAGCACGGTGCAGGAAATGGAGTTCAAAAAGATGCTCAGCGGCGAAAGCGACATGAACAATGCTTTCGTGAGCATCCACGCCGGCGCCGGCGGCACCGAGGCCCAGGACTGGGCAAGCATGCTGCTGCGGATGTACCTGCGCTGGGCCGAGCGCCGCGGATTCAAAACCACGCTGATCGATGAGCTGGAAGGAGAAGAAGCGGGAATCAAGAGCGCGACCATTACCGTGAGCGGCGACTATGCCTACGGCTATCTCAAGGCCGAGGTCGGCATTCACCGCCTGGTTCGCATTTCGCCCTATGACGCCAATGCGCGCCGGCACACGTCGTTTGCCTCCGTGTTCGTCTATCCCGAGGTTGATGATACCATCGAAATCACCATCGATGAAAAAGACCTTCGTGTCGACACCTACCGGGCAAGCGGCGCCGGAGGGCAGCATATCAATAAAACTTCTTCGGCTATACGCATCACCCATATCCCCACCAATATCGTCGTTGCCTGCCAGAACGAGCGCTCGCAGCACATGAACCGCGCCACGGCCATGAAGATGCTCAAGGCGCGCCTCTACGAGGTGGAGCTCAAGGCGCGGGAAAAAGAGATGGACAAGCTGCATGCCGTTAAAAAGCAAATCGCCTGGGGCAGCCAGATCCGGTCCTATATCCTGCAGCCCTATCAGCTCGTGAAAGACCACCGCACGGATCTTGAAATCGGCAATGTCAATGCCGTGCTCGACGGCGACATCACCCGCTTCATCGAAGCCTATCTTATGAGCTGACGGAGACACGCCATGAAAAACCTTGCCAATTTTTTGTTTGAAGTGGGCATGCTCAAACGCACGCCCCGGTCGGGCCATCAGTTTCTGGGCTCGGGAAGCGAATCGGTTGCCGAACATATCTGCCGCGTCATTTTCATCGGCTATACGCTGGCCAAGCTGGATGAAGGGGCCGATGAAACAAAGCTGCTGAAAATGTGCTTTCTGCATGATCTGCACGAAGCGCGCACGGGCGACATGAATTACATGAACAAGAAATATGTAAACGTCGACGAGGACAAGGCCCTGCGGGACCTGTGCGACACGCTTCCCTTCGGCGAAGAGATTCTGCAGGTGACGGGAGAGTTCAACGGCCTGCAGACCAGGGAAGCGCGGCTTGCCTATGACGCCGATCAGATCGAGCTGATCCTGATGCTCAAGGAGCAGCGGGATCTCGGCAACAAGTATGCCGACGAATGGATCAGCTTTGCCCTCAAGCGGCTCAAAACCGATGCAGGAAAAAAGCTGGCGCAGGAGGTCATTGAGACGGACTGGACCCTGTGGTGGTTCAAGGACAAAAGCGACTGGTGGGTCTCTGCGGGCAATCCCCGGCTTGCCGGTGATGCTGAATAAATAAGCGGTTTGGCGCAGCAGCACAGCAGGGTCTCTCTGCACCGGCATACCCGTGAACAGGCATGTGCTCTATAGTATCGTAGTGTGCAGGACTGTCTTTGATGCCTTGTCAAGCAGCGTTGATTTTGTTAGTATGCTGTCGCGAAGCAATCTGTGTTGACTTATTTAAAAAAATAAGTATTTTAAACTCATACAATCAGTTCAGACGGGCCGAACCCTTTACTGTGTCGCCGCAGCTAAAATGAAATCGAAAAAAACCTCAATTCTTGTTGTTGATGACGACCCTGCAGCACTTGAGACACTGGCTGAGCTTCTTGTCGAAGCCGGCTACAGGGTTTTAACTGCGACGGGGGGCCAGCAAGCCCTGGAGATGCTGAAACAGCAGACAGGCATAGACCTGATCGTGTCGGATCTCATGATGCCGGAGATTAACGGCATTGCTTTGACCAAAGAGATTCACAGCATGGAGTTAAACATACCCATTATCGTCATAACGGGTTTTGCCACCATCGAACTTGCCGTAGAAACCATGAAGGCCGGGGCTGCGGACTTCATTACCAGGCCCTTTAACAATGAGCAGATAAAAATCACGATTAAAAAAGTTCTGGAAACCAAACGACTGCAGAAGCTTGCGGGCGAGCGGGAGTTTTACAAGCAGCTTTCCAACCGCGATGAGATGACCGGCCTTGCAAACTATCGTTCATGCCATGAGACGCTGGAAAAGGAAACGGAGCGAGCCAAGCGCTACAGCCGCCCGCTGACCATCATGATGATCGATATCGATGATTTCAAGGGCTGCAATGACACCTACGGCCATCTTGCGGGCGATGCGGCAATGATGCAGATAGCCGGCCTTATCAAGAAGCAGACCCGCACGAGTGATGTCGTCGCGCGCTATGGCGGTGAAGAATTTATGGTCATCCTTCCCGAGGCCACCATTGAGGAAGCAAGTTTTGTTGCCGAGCGCATACGCCAGGCGATTGAGGCGCACCCGTTTGTAACCGAAGAGGGCGCCCCCATGGCGTCCCTGACCGTCACCATCGGCCTTTCATCCCTTCCCGACCGGGCTTCAACCAAGAAAGACCTTATTCGAACGGCGGATATCGCCATGTACAAGGGCAAAACATCAGGTAAAAATAAAGTTGTCATTTTCGAATAACATCCCGGTTGGATGCGAACGGAGCACTGATCCGCAGCGATGCATGCACTGCCGGGCCGTTGCGCTTCTCCTGAACATGAGTAAAAAAACGGGCAGGTTTGTAACCTGCCCGTTTTTACTTCTGCTAGAATGGCCCCTGCGGTTACTGGATGTTTGTGCCCCGCGCATGGCTCATTTCGTCGATGATTTCTTCGACCTTGTTGTTGGCAAACATTTTTTCAATGGCTATGGACAGGGCATTGTTTATTTCCTGCTCCATGCGCGACTGGCTGAAGTAGAAATGCTTATAGGATGAAGAGCTTTCAAGCGTCGTGGTATAGACAATGCGCTTGCGCTGCACGTCGGCAAATACGACGCGAAGTTTTACTTTTGTCACATACTCGGCGCTCAAAAAACCCGTGCTGCTGACCACGTCAAGCTCTTCAATAAAACCGCCGACCACCAGGTCGCGCCAGTCCTTCTGGATGGTGCGCTCGGTGCCGTCCCAGTCCGGTGTGCCGCCGAACACGCTATAGCCGTTTTCCTGAAAGGCTTTCTTAATAGCAAGGCCCACACACTCCGTGGCTGGCATTGTCTGGGAAACGGCCTTGCGCTCGCTGCCGTCGGCCTGAACCCGCTTGCCTATGATAGATTTATCCAGCACGCTGCGCTCATCATTGAATTGCGCCGCCGTAATTATATACTGCTGCATGCTGGAGTCGGCAGTCAGCGGCACTGCTTGCGGCACATACTGCATAGTAAGACGATAATATCCCGACATGGCGCAGGATATCAGGGCCGGCGCCAGCGCAAGCACGCAGCACAGCATGATCAAATTTTTACAGATGTGTTTGCCGGCATGTTTTTTCATATTTTTCTCCTCTGTGGAAAGTTATTCATGCATAATATATAAATACTAGGGGGTGTGTCAAGCACGACAGTCAGCGCTGATGCGCAGCTTGTGCTTTTTAACAATACAGGCAGGAACGATTCTTAGCGTATGG
>JAFGCP010000210.1 GCA_016932595.1 Deltaproteobacteria bacterium | reverse complement strand
GTCGGGGTCATAGGGGTTACTTGAAAGCCTGCCCCGGTAGTTGCCTTCACTATCATAGAGCTTTGGCGCGTCGGTAGCATAGGGGTTGGTGGCTGACTTTGAACCGGAGGGGCTGCCGTAGTGCCCATAGGGGTTATTGATGCTTTTGGAGCTGTACGGGCTTCCGGCCTGGCTGTAAGGGTTTGCCGTTGAATCCCTGCCATACGGATTTGCACTGTAGCGGCCCAGATATTCGCCGGCAGCGGCAATGCCGGCTGCTAAAAACAGGATTGTCAGTAATAAAAGCAGTCTTGTATCCATGCCTTCCCTCCTTTTATGGCGTATTCCGGCTTAGATACTAGCACCCGGTTTTGTCATATAAGGTCAAAATGCGGAAAAAAAATAGCAAAGGAGGAGAAATACGGTGATAGAAAGGCAGAATATTTATATTTTCATGGATGATCTTCCCCCTTTTCAATATGATATAGTAATAGAGGGTATGATGGCTTGACCCAAAAAAGGAAAGTGATAGAATTGCACTGAATTTTATGAATTTTTCTCTTTGGATACTAACGAAGTGAAAAAACAGTTTATTCTATGCCTGTTTTTGTGTTGTTCGGCGGAATGGCTTTCCGGCTGTGATAAGCCGGTCTGCACAGGCCAGGACCTCCAGGGGCAAATTTACGGGCAGTCGTGGACCCTGCGATCGGGCATGGCCGTACGGGGCCGTAACGGCTATGTTATCACCCTTTCGGGTGAAGAGCCCGACGGAAACCCCTGTTCCTTTTCCTCCTACACTACCGGCAGCCATAGCCTGCAAATTACTGTTCCGGCATTTCCCGGCGCCCACCCGCTGAACGATTTTTTAGATGCAACCCAGGTGTCCTTTTGTGCCGCCGACGCCCTGGTCTGTGACATTGCAACCTCAGGCGAGGTCCGGATCGACAGTGCTGATCGATGCGAAGGAACACTCAGCGGCAGAATCCAGGCGTATCTCGATGAAACAAGCTTTGTCGACGGATGCTTTGCAATCAGGCGCTGCAGCATTCTGGAATGGCTAAAGGCCGAGCTTGGAGCAGAAGGTTCTGGCGATCTGACCCTGGTAGAGCAGGCGCAGGGATGGCAAAAATAAATCTGCCCCCTTTTCGCGTTCTCATGGTAAAAGCCAGGTACCTTACTGCCTTTGCCAGGTTCCGAGAATAGTACCTGTGAAGATATACCCCTTTCAGGTTCACCCTGGCCTTGAAATGGGGTGGATGCGGCAGAGGCAATCGAGAGCTGTGCTCCTGGTCAATCAAAGGGCGCTGTCCCCTTTAGGCCGCCCTTTAGGCCATAACAAGCTTCGTTTCGGTTCATGGTGCCCCTGCGAAATAAAGGGATGCTCTTTGCATAGAGAAGGAATGCAACAGTGCCAATCACCGCATCATATGAACGTTCAGGAGATTTGACTGTTTTTACTGCAGCCGGGGAGCTGACCTACGAAGAGCAGTTAGCAGCTCTTCAGGAGTTCTACGACGGCAACCCGACAGCCAATGTGCTTTGGGATTTCAGGTCAATAAAGGGAAACCGCATAACCACTGAAGAACTGAATAAAATTATAGTATTCATTAAAAGGAGGGAAAGCAAACGCCCGCACGGTAAAACAGCCCTGGTAGCCAGAACCGATTTAGACTTCGGCTTGTCCCGGGTCAGCCAGGCCTATGCCGATATCCATGAGCTGCCCTGGCAAATCAGGGCATTTCGTTCAATGGATGAGGCCCTCATGTGGATTGAAGAAGGCTAGCGTTATGCGCACCCTGCGAGCCTTTACCCCTTAATTCCCAAGCAAAAAAAATTTAGCACTCGCGATTAAAACCGCAAAAACCCTTTATTGCTGCCTGCCCCTGCCCTGTTAGTATGCCGCTGGTGTGCTTTTACACATTTTAGAGCGGAGCCGCTCAGCTGTCAGGCTGTTTTTTTTATGGCAGCCGCACATATGTTCATTGTGCTTGCAGCTCAGAAGTGTTCAAGGACGCTTTACGCGAGCCGGCGCAGGCTTTGAATGCGCTCAAGCACCGGCGGGTGGCTGTATTCGAGAAAGACCTTTGCCGGGTGAGGGGTGAGGTTGGAGAGATTATCGACGCTCAGCTTTTTGAGCGCTGTGATAAGCGGCTCGGGACTGGTGACGGTTCGGGCCGCAAATTCGTCGGCCTCGAATTCATGCCTGCGGGAAAGAATGTTTGCGCCGATACCGATGAGCATTTCGATGGGAGCATAGAGAAATCCAAAAAAGAACAGCGTGGCGTAAAGAGAGGTATGCTCCATCCGAAAGGCAGCGCTTAAGGAAGGGCTGCTGAGAAACAGGGATAAAATAAAAAACATAACGCCGCTCGTGGCGACCGACATGACGAGCATACGGAGAATATGCCGCTTTTTATAATGCCCTACTTCATGGGCAAGAACGGCCACCAGCTCCTCGACGCTGTGCTTTTCAATAAGGGTATCAAAAAGCACGATGCGCCGGAAGCGGCCGAAGCCGGTAAAGAAGGCATTTGACTTTGTTGAGCGCCGTGATCCGTCCATGGTAAATATTCCCTGCAATTTAAGCTTCTGCCCGCGGGCATAGCCCTCGATTGCCCCTTTCAGCTTTCCGTCGGCCAGGGGCGTAAACTTGTTGAAAAGCGGCATGATCACCGCAGGGGCAATAAACATAAGCGCAATCTGAAGGACCGTCACGGCTGCCCAGCACCAGAGCCAGGCCAGGGGCCCTGCTTTCTGGAAAAACCAGAGCACCAGCGCCAGCACGGGGCCGCCGATGGCAGCGGCAAGCAGCCAGCCTTTGAGATGATCAAAAATAAAAACTTTCAGCGTGGTTTTATTGAAACCGTAGCGCTCCTCGATCACAAAGGTTGCATAGGCTGAAAAAGGGATATGGATGATGTCTGATGCCAGAATCAGCATGCCTGCAAACAGGAGCCCTGTGGGGATTTCGCTGAAACCGGCAGACCGAGCGATGCCGTCGGCAAAATTGAAGCCGCCAAGCAGGATAAAAGCAACCGTGAGAATCAAAAAAAACGTGTCGGTAATGCAGCCGAATATGGTGGTATCGCGGAGGTACTGCTGAGAGTTTGCATATTTTCCGGCATCGTACCAGCCCTGAAATTCCGCAGGCAGGTCAGGCTTGAGGGCGCGCAGGTTCAAAATCTCCAGTGCGAGATCAAGAAGCCAGCTCAGTATGAGCACTGCTAAAATAAATATCAGATAGCCGTTCATATTTTCATTCCGCAACATCAGACTGTGTGCTGAAGGTGCCGTGCAGGATGAACACGCACGTAGTATGCACGATCAGAAAAAAACCGCATGGGAGGTGGTAAAGCCTCAGGTCGGCTTGAGGGAAGAAAGCCGGCGGTACAAAACTCATTAACGGTCCTCAGCGCACGCACAAGGGATGCGGCTGCATGGTTAGCCGGGGATGCTCTCCATAAGAAAAAAAAACAGCCGGTGCACCCCGCCCCCTGATCACTCCAGGTCGCTCCAGCTGCCTGCATAGGACAGTTCGTTCACCGGAGAGATGCTGCCGCCGCGCATCTCGAACACCGTCCAGAGATTTCCTGCATGACCGGCAGGTACAGGAAAGTTGTCTATGAGCGTGCCTCCCATATAGACCTCCACCCTAGCCCCCGACCGGGCGAGATCGGCGTTATCGGGAAGAAACTGCGCGTTGATGTTATAGACATAAAAACGATAGGTGCCAAAAACCTGCTCGCAGATGGCAATGCCCTCTGGACCGAACCCGTCCACATCATCAGTTTCATGCTCGGCATACACCAGGGCATTGTAGGAATAGAGGCCGTTCATAGAATCAATCTGAAACCGCGTTGCCCTGTCGTGCGGTGCTGCAGGACCGGTCAGTATGGCATCAAGGTCGGACGGTGCTTCGCCCCAGGTAAGCACGGCGCGCACATGATCAGACTCCATTTCAGGCGACAACGCATAATTCTGATCAGCGATCACATTGCCCCCGAAGTTGCCGCCCTCGCACAAAACTGTAAAGCTTCCTGTGGCGTAGCCACTGAGGGTCACGCGGGCTGTATAATGGCCCGCCGCCAGGTT
>JAFGCP010000209.1 GCA_016932595.1 Deltaproteobacteria bacterium | reverse complement strand
CGCCAGGCAGGCCGCTTGATAAGGTGCGCGGTTTCAAGAAGCGTCCCCTCGTCAAAGATCGATGCCCTGTCGCCTTCAAAAACAACCCTGAGTCGCGAGTACGGGTTCATCATGCACTGCACCGGCAGGCCGCTTTTTTCGAGCTCGATGGTGTCAAAGGAGTGCGACTGGCTGAGGGGTTCCTTTGTTTCAAAGCGAACGCCTTCAGACAGAATCCGGGCTTTAATGAAAATATCGTTTTTTGTGATCATGGTGCCTTCCTTACTTTGATTAAGTCTTAGTTCTTGTATGTTCCATTTCTGCCTTCCGAATTTAATAGCGACGAAAACATAGCACGGCATTGTTTAATTTTTTATAAGCCTGAAGTTAATATTAAGTTAAAATGTATGGCAGAAAACAGCCCGGGTGGGTGCAGCATAGCGGAAGCCAGCGATTATTTTTTAACATTAATGGTGGGATGTACCCACACTTGCTGCTATGCAGAACCGCTGGTGGAGTAAGGCAGGGTTCGGGGATCAGGAATTCGGGATCGGGTATTTTTATAGAAACTTGCTTTGGGATGGCGGTCTATAAAATGGGGGCGATTGCAATAAAACTCCCTTTCCATGTCACACACGGGTTGAGGTTCCACTTCAGCGTGAGCAGGCCGCTTTGCCCTGCAAGCCAGGCAAGGTTTACGGCCGCCGCCGCCTTACCGGCGAAGCCCTTTATGTTATAGGTTGCAACCACCTTCATCGGAAGTGCTCCTTTCAGACGAATTAAGAATGGCGTGAAAGCG
Organism: Deltaproteobacteria bacterium; assembly: GCA_016932595.1. GTDB lineage: Bacteria > Desulfobacterota > WTBG01 > CAIYCZ01 > CAIRTM01 > CAIWCT01. The sequence continues at coordinate 3,647 of JAFGCP010000209.1, read as the reverse complement.
CACGGTATTTTTTTTCGCTGAGAACTCGGCGAAACGTCGGCCAAGATCCGCGCGGGCCAGCCGCTGTCACTCGGCAAGGCTTTCGGCAAGCTTCCCGATGGCAGGCAGCGTTCGAGGGCGTACAGTCTTTAGCAATGCCATTTCTTCTGCGGATTTGTACAACTCGGCGCGATGGACTTCATAAAGGGCATTTTGGGCTTTTAAAAGAGCTGCTTCATATAGCGGTTAAGGCAAAAATAGTTCCTTCCTGCAGGTAAAAAATTAACTATTATTTAACCGCTTGCTTATTAAGCATTAAAACAGCCCTGCCATACTTGCATATAGAAGTTCTGGCATATGTCGCTGCCCGCTTCAGGGAAAACCGCCAAAAAACTTCAGAGGCAGCTTTCGGAATAAAATTATGCAACAGAAAAAAACGCCATGAACACGTATTTTATCCATATTTTTTTACACCCTCATGCAAGGAAAGCATCATGAAAATTGAAGTTAAGACCCTGCCAGAACTTGTGCAGGCTATTCTGCACAATATTAAGGAAATTTGTATAGTGGATGCAGCGCTGGCATCGCGCATGCTTTCCCGGCCCCGCAAGCTGGGGTTTGTTTCCTATGCGATGCTTGCAAATGGCTACAGACTCAATACACTCAGGGCTTTGGGTGTGATTAAAGTAAGCCTTATCAAGCGCACGCAGGAAGTCAACTAGGGAACGATGTGAAAGCGCCGGTAAAGGGCAGGGAGTGAAAGTCTCCTACATGGCAAAGGCGAGCGACCCGACATGATCCCGAGTCATGCGTCGGCCACTCATGAAGGTGGCGGCGAAGCGTTGACAGGGGGCATGCAGGCATGGCTATTGAGCCTCGAAATCACCGATTCGAGTGCCAACCTTGTACAACGGAGGGGAAGGCAATAGTGGTATGCCGTGATATCGCGAGTGGCGCACTGGACTTGCGGAGTCAGAGACCCAGAGCATGCATGCAAATTTTTTGCACGGAAACCGGGATATCCCAAGAGCGACCGATTGTCATCCGCAATCGGTCCGGTTGAGGAAGGCCAGTGGCCGTAATCTCGACATGTACGCGAATGGGACGTCGGACGGGGTAATAGTATCCATGAAGCAAGCGAGCAAAGGTACACAACCCTCTACAGACCAACTACCGGCGCAGTTCGTGGCAAAAATCCCCCCGGCACAGTGTTGCGGTGACGGACGGGCTTGCATTAGTGGCATTCAGATGCTGATTCATGCCGCCTTCTCCCTCTTTTTGAGTGAATTCAATCGGCGCCAGGCTCAGTAGCTTTTTGCGAAGCGAAGTTGAGAAGATCGTCGTTACACTGCCGAAAAAATTGTAAAGCGCTGCGGCGGACTGCCTCAACCCCTACAGAAAGGGACTTTTGTATTGCGTTTCGCATATCTCCTTTTTGGGATAATCAAATACCAGTAAAGAAGCGCCTTGCGGGGAAATGTCGCGCCAGCGCTGCGCATCGAATGCCAGCCGCACCACGCCGCAGGTCGGGATGTTTTCTATCCCGGGCCGGAGAAAAAGATTTGCTACATCCGTAAGCCCGGGGTTATGCCCGACCAGCATGACATCGCGCTTTTCTTCGGGCAGGCGACGCATAAGCATGAGAAGCTCCCCTGCAGCTGCCTCATAAATCTCGGCGGCTTCAAGAATATCGGCTTCGGGAAAATCAATTTCCCCTGCAATAATTCTGGCTGTTTTTATTGCCCGTTTGGCCGGACTTGAAACCATGAGATCGGGCTGAATACTTCCTTCCCGCAACCTGCGGCCCATTTCAGGGGCATCCCGCCGTCCCCGGTCATTCAGAGGCCGCATGAAATCATCCAGGCGTATATCGTCGCGGCTCGACTTGGCATGACGAACCAGCGTCAGCCTGAGGGGTTGCAGGGTAATTTTTTGAAGAATTTGAGAAGCGCTGTCAGGATGAATTTCCTTTAGGGCATCGCTGAGCTTAAACCACTTTCTTTTGCGTTTATCCGATTCCGGCCACTGGTCGGCGATTTTCGTAACATCCATCCGGAACACTTCAACGTCGCAGATGCCGCCCCACTTGTTGGTTTGAAACATGCCGAGACTGCGAACCTCCATCCTGCCTTGTACGCCGGCCTCTTCCCAGGCCTCTTTCGCGGCGGACTGGCAAGGCGCCATATCACGCTCGACTATTCCCTTGGGCAATATCCACCTGCCGCTGCGAAGGCTGGTCACCAGCAGTACTTCCATCTGCCCGTCAATGACCCGCACAGGCGCTGCTGCCGATTGGCGATACCAGTAGCCCGGCTTGGTTTTCACTGTGTGCCTCTGTCGTTCTTCCATTCAGGCCATGGGTAAAGAGAAAGGTATGCATTGGCGTACCGGTGATCAAAGGAAACCTCTTCCGCGACCCAGTCAGGCAGAACAACCGGCTCGTCAGGGTGAGCGATTTCAACCTCTGCCACAACAAGGCCGCTGTTGCGCCCCGCGAACACATCAACCTCCCAGGTATGCCCCGCATGCTCGACCAGGTAGCGGGTCTTTTCAATAACCCCTCCCCCGGCAAGGCTGCCCAGCATCTGACGGGCATCCTCAAGTGGTATGGCGTACTCGAATTCAAGTCGTGCAAGCCCTTCGGGAGGGCCCTTGATGGTGAGAAAAGCTTTCTGCCCGGCCACGCGGACCCTGACGGTAGGCCCCTTGCCGCCGGCATACAGATACCCCTGCATGTAGGGTGTGCCCCGGCTCTGCGGCTGCCAGCCCGGGCGCACAAGAAATTTTCTTTCTATTTCCATGCCCATCCTGATTACCTCCAAAGCGCCGTCTTCACTTCGGCCCAAAGCTCCTCATAGGCCTGTGCGGCGTCACAGGCGCCGGCAAAATCACCGATCGGTTTTTTGAAAACGCCCATTCTCTCCACCTGGCTGGCATTGGGAATATATGTTTTCAGAACCTCAGGATGCTGACCTGCAATGGAGCCCATCACCTCATGGTGAAGTTTTTTTCGACGGTCAACCAGGGAAAAAAATATCAGCAGTTTCAGGCCTTCAAGTTTTCGCTGGCTGCGGAACCCGTACAGCTGTTCAAGCGTTCGCTGTGAAAGCGTTGTCGGGATTACGGGCACTACCAGCGCGTCGGCGGCAAAAAAAACCGACTCGCTGACAAGCGAAATTGAAGGCGGGCAATCCAGCACGACCAGATCATAGTCTGCCTTCAGCGGCGCCAGAAGTTTTTTCAGCCGCTTGGTGGGATTTTTTTTCTGGTCCAGCCGTATATCCAGATTGCGGTAGGAAAAATCGGCGGGCATCAGATCGAGGTTTTCATAGTCCGTGCCCTTGATGAAATCACTGATTCGACTGCTTCCTTTCATAAGATTCCTGCCGCCGCCCCTGACCTTCGGCTGTACGCGAAAGTAAAAGGTCGCCGCGCCCTGTGGGTCCAGGTCCCATACCAGCGTGCGCAGGCCGCTGCGCGCGGCAAGCCAGGCAAGGTTTACAGCCGCCGCCGTCTTGCCGACGCCTCCCTTTATGTTATAGGTTGCAACCACCTTCATCGGCACTATCCCTTGCAGCAGGCTTAAAAATGGCGCGAAAGCGCGCGGTGTTTTTTTTCGCTGAGAACCCGGCGAAACGCCGGCCAAGATCCGCGCGGGCCAGCCGCTG
>JAFGCP010000208.1 GCA_016932595.1 Deltaproteobacteria bacterium | reverse complement strand
TTCGGTCCGCGCGGGGTGATTCATAGTTTTGCCATGCCCGACGGCACCCAGAAGATAGAAGATACCGGGCCGCTGACCAAAAAGCGCATGGAAACCATCGATGACGATATCGCGGCGCGGGCGGTGGAATTCATCGGCAAGCAGCACAAGGCCGGTACGCCGATGTTTGTCTGGGTGAATTTTACGCATATGCACTTCCGCACCCATGTCAAGCCTGAAAGCATCGGGCAGTCCGGCCGCTGGCAAAGCGAGTATCACGACGCCATGATCGACCATGATAAAAATGTCGGTCAGGTGCTCAAGGCTTTGGACGAACTGGGTATTGCCGGCAACACCTTCGTCATGTACGGAACCGATAACGGCCCTCATATGAATACGTGGCCAGACGGCGCTATGACGCCGTTTCGCAACGAAAAGAACACGAACTGGGAAGGCGCGTACCGCGTGCCCGCCATGGTGCGCTGGCCGGGCATGATCAAGCCCGGAGCGGTTTCCAATGATATTATGTCGCATATGGACTGGGCGCCGACCCTGCTTGCGGCCGCAGGGGAGCCCGATATCAAGGCAAAGCTCATCGCAGGGTACAAAGTGGGAAGCACCACCTACAAGGTGCATCTGGACGGCTACAACTTCCTGCCCTATCTGACCGGAAAGGAACCCAAGAGCCCCCGGGAATCTTTCTTCTATTTCTCCGACGACGGCGATCTGACCGGGCTTCGGTACGACAACTGGAAGCTTGTTTTCATGGAGCAGCGGGAGCGCGGCACGCTGCAGGTCTGGTTCGAGCCCTATACGCTGCTGCGAGCACCCAAGCTTTTCAACCTCCGGCTGGACCCCTATGAGCGGGCGGATATCACCTCCAATACCTATTGGGACTGGTATATTAACCACGCGTTTTTGATGATACCGGCGCAAAGCTATGTCGCAAATTTTCTGGCGACATTTAAAGAGTTTCCGCCCCGCCAGAAAGCAGCCAGCTTCAGCCTGGAGAAGGTGCTGAAGAACCTGCAGGAAAGCTCCGGTGCGAAGTAGACCAGCCGCGGCTGTGCGCTTCAGAGGAAGCGCACAGCCATCCTCTCTTACAGGGAGACTGGAAATATGAAAAGCTTGATTATAAAGAAGCTTCTCGCCTTGCTGCTTCTGACAAACGCAGCCTTTGCCGCAGATCCCCTGCCCTCATGGAACGAAACCCCGGCGAAAAAGACCATTATTGTTTTTGTTGAAAGGGTCACAAAAAAAGGCAGCCCGGATTTTGTGCCGGTCGCCGAACGCATTGCGACGTTCGATAACGATGGCTGCCTTTGGGCTGAGCAGCCCCTGTATTTTCAGCTGTTCTTCGCGATTGACCGGGTGAAGGCGCTCGCTCCGCAGCATCCCGAATGGAAAGAGAAGGAACCGTTCGCTTCGTTGCTCAAGGGCGACGTGAAAGGCGCGCTTGCTGGCGGCGAACACTCAATCATAGAAATCGTCATGGGGACCCATGCGGGCATGACCTCTGAGGAATTCGAGAAAATTGTGAAAAATTGGATCGCTACGGCGAAACATCCCAAGACCGGCAGACTCTACACCGAAATGGTTTATCAGCCCATGCTCGAACTGCTTGTTTATTTGCGTACGAACGGCTTCAAGACTTTCATCGTTTCCGGAGGAGGTGTCGAGTTCCTGCGCCCCTGGACGGAGAAGGTCTATGGCATTCCGCCCGAACAGGTCATTGGTTCCAGCATCAAGACGAAATATGAAATGCGCGACGGAAAGCCGGTGCTTGTTCGGCTGCCGGAGGCCAATTTCATTAACGATAAGGCCGGAAAGCCGGTTGGCATCAACCGGCATATCGGCCGACGCCCCATCGCCGCATTCGGCAATTCCGACGGCGACCTGCAAATGCTGCAATGGACAGCGGCCGGAGGAGGCGCGCGTTTTTGTCTCTACGTGCACCACACCGATGCCGGGCGCGAGTGGGCCTATGACCGCAAGTCATCAATCGGCCGCCTCGACAAGGGGCTGGATGAGGCAAAAGCCAAAGGCTGGACAGTTGTGGATATGAAAAAGGACTGGAAGATTATCTATCCATTCGAAAAGGGCTAGGATCGGGGGAACAGTCAGGCATACTGGCTAAAAGTGGTTGCAGCCAGACGGCCTCATCAGCCGCCCGGCTTTTTTAACACACCGCCTGTTATTGCTCTGTAACATGGTTTGACACAAATGGGGCAAGCTGATATGTAGCTATTTATTTTAGGGATTGAACCTTTCATCCTTTTCCTTACGGGGGAAGACCACATGAAAAAAAATGTAGTGCTTTTGGCTGCTGCCGTAGCGCTGTTCTGTTTCTCTCCGCTTGTACATGCTGCGGAGCAGGCCGGCCCGGAGGAAACGGCTGATGTCATAAAGACGCCGGTGCAGCTCGACGGCAAAACGCTTTTTTATGTTCTTGAAAAAAGGGGGTCTCTGAAGCACAAGGACCGCGCCGCGCTGATAGCAAAAAGACTACAGGCTGTTGCCAACGATACGGCGATTCCCGCCGAGAGCCTCACCAGCGGGGATTTTGACATGCCGATCACCATCATTACAGCCCAGGAGCAGTTCATTGTCGGCCTCAGTGATTTTGATGCCGAGCTTGCCGGCAGCACCCGCCGTGATTTTGCAGCCGAGGTAAGTCGAAAGCTGCAGTCAGCAATCAGGGACTACCGCCGTGAGCACAGCCTGCGATGGCTGTTTACCGGCGCAGCCCTTGCGCTTGTCGCCACGGCGCTGCTTGTTACCATTTTGTTTTTTTTGGGGAGGCTGTGCGGAAACATCTGCACGCGGCTCACGCAGTCGATCGAGGGGAAAAGGCTCGACCTTCGCATACAGTCGGTGCAGCTTCTTGATTCCGGGCAGCTCACGGGCCTGCTTCTCGGCATTGTCAGCACCATCAGGTTTGCCCTCTGTGCGGTCATACTGCTGATATACGTCCGCTTCACCCTGGGCTTCTTCCCCTGGACACGGTCCCATGCCGATACCATCGGCAGCAGTCTCATGGGGCTGCTGGGCACCATAGGCTCGGCTGTCTGGGCACAGATGCCAAACCTCACGATGCTTGCAGCCATCATTCTGCTCACCGTCTATACCCTCAAGCTGATACAGCTTATATTCAAGGGCATCGAGCGCGGCAGGATACGGTTCAAAACATTTCGGCCCGAATGGGCGCAGCCCACCTACCGGCTCTGCAGGCTGGGGATTGTCGCTTTTTCTCTTGTGGTGGCATTTCCCTATATCCCCGGGTCCGAATCCCCGGCCTTCAAGGGGGTTTCCATTTTCCTGGGCGTGCTATTTTCCCTTGGCTCAACCTCCGCCATCGCCAATCTCATCTCCGGGTATACGATTATTTACAGAAATCTTTTTGTCGTGGGCGACCGAATTAAGATAGGCGATATCTCCGGCACCGTGGTCAGAACGGGGCTGCAGGTGATTCACCTCCGGACGGTCAAGAACGAGGAGATCACCGTCCCGAGTTCCGTCATCGTCAACAGCAACGTGGTGAACTACAGCGCTCTTGCCAAACGGCAGGGCCTGGTGCTGCACACTGGCGTGACCATCGGCTATGACACGCCGTGGCGCCAGGTGCACGGCCTGCTGCTGCAGGCGGCGGGGCGGACCGATGGGCTGAAACAGGAGCCCGAGCCGTTCGTATTGCAAAAGTCGCTTGATGATTTTTACGTGGCCTATGAGCTCAACGCCTACACCGACAGCCCGCAGCTTATGGAGCGGATATATTCGGACCTGCACAAAAACATTCAGGACGCCTTCAATGAGTACGGCGTGCAGATCATGTCGCCGCACTATGTCGCCGACCCCGCCCGGGCCAAAGTCGTACCAAAGGAACGGTGGAACGAAGAGCCTTCAGTGCAGCAGGAAGTGGATGAAAAATAAAACCATGCCAGACTGACAGCAGCACCGGCTTTTGCCTAATCATCTGGTCGACCGGAGATGCGGGCGTATAGTCACCCTTCGTAGTGATGTTTATTGATACAGGGAGGAGACGCCATGGTGATTGCATTCAAAAACAGGGCAGGCCTGATCGGGATGCTTGCCGCAGCGGGGGCTTCCTAAAGCCTCGCCCTCCGGGCAAGGATAATTGCTTGCGGCTCATTACTGCCCTGATGTTTGATTTTTGACGGACATGACAGACAAAGACAGTGGAACTATGAAGAACCTTGATCCACCTGATCAACAGAATAACCGCTCTGAATTCGAGGCGGACACTCCTTCGCAGGAAAAAGCCAGGCGCTACTCCGCTATTGAGTTTCTTATTGCGCTCGTGCTGCTGATTGTTTCCATGCCCCTGCTGGAGGGCCTGCAGTATGGCGCTATGATCGAAAAAGTTCTGCTGACGGTCGTTATGCTGTCAGCCCTGCTGGTTGTCGGGGCCGGCCGCAGAGTCATGGTTCCGGCAATCATTCTGGTCGTGCCTGCTGTGTCGGGTAAATGGATACACTATTATTGGCCTGACCTGCTGCCGGCTGAGATCAATCTGACTGCGGGAGCGCTGTTTACGGCCTTTATTGTGGTGCGGCTCCTGCGCTTTGTGCTCAGAGCCCCGAAAGTCACTACCGAGGTGCTCTGCGCTGCAGTTTCCAATTATCTTCTGCTGGGCCTGCTCTGGATGTTTGCCTATGCGCTGACGGAAACGGTGACACCTGGCGCCTTTGCTTTTACCGCCGAGGCTGCCGCCAATCACAGCATGGACGGCTTCAATGCCCTGTACTTCAGCTTTGTCACCCTCGGCACCGTCGGGTACGGCGATATTGTGCCGGTGTCGCAAGTGGCGCGCATGCTGGCCTTTACCGAGGCTGTAACGGGTCTGTTTTATATGGCCATGATTGTCGCCCGTCTGGTGGCGCTGTATTCCTCGGAAAAACACTAGGGCGGGGCGCCTTTTGAACTGAGGCCGTTCACAGAATACTTCCCGCGGGCTTATGATCCGCGCTTTCAGTCAGCAATCAAGCTCCCCCCCCTGCCCCGGCTGCGGGCCTACATTTCCTGATGCTCCGGCGCTGCAGAAGAAAGTGCTGCGATTTTAGCGGCATAAAGGTTCATGCCGGGCATGGCGCTCAGGCCGTGGGCAAAAATGCTCAGCAGCACCGTTGCCATA
>JAFGCP010000207.1 GCA_016932595.1 Deltaproteobacteria bacterium | reverse complement strand
GGCGAAACCGGTACGGGCAAGGAGCTGCTTGCCCATCTCATACACCTGCTCAGCAGTAGAAAAGACAATGGCTTCATAGCGCTCAACTGCGCGGCTATTCCCGAAAATCTTTTTGAAAGCGAGCTGTTCGGCCATGAAAAGGGCTCTTTCACCGGTGCTGCCGGCAGGCACCGCGGTCATTTTGAGCTGGCAGATGGCGGCACGCTGTTTCTGGATGAAATCACCGAGCTGCCGCTGCCGATGCAGCCCAAACTGCTGCGGGCCATTCAGGAAAAACACTTCGCCCGAATCGGCGGCGAACAGCAGATCAATGTCGATGCCCGGCTGATCGCTGCTACCAACCGCGACATCAGCAGGCTTGCCGCAGGAGGTCAGTTCCGGCAGGATCTCTACTACCGCATCAAGGTGCTTGAACTTGAAATACCGCCCCTGCGAGCGCGGCGGGAAGATATCCCCCCCCTGATAGACTTTTTCCTGCAGCGCTATGCCGACCGGCCCTATCGCCTTGCCCCCGAAGCGCTGGATGCCCTGATCAAATATCCCTATCCCGGCAATGTACGGGAGCTGGAGCATATCGTGCAGCGCAGCATCACCCTGGCCCGGGGTACCCTGATCGACGCCTCCATTCTGCCCTTTGAAGTTCGCCAGTATCAGGCCTCGACGCAGGGCACGCTTGAGCAAAGCCTTGAGGCCATGGAAAAGGAACTGCTGGGTGCTGCGCTTGAAAAAACCGGCTGGGTGCAGACACGGGCTGCCGAAACGCTGGGCATTAGCGAGCGGGTCCTGAGGTATAAAATGAAAAAGCACAATCTTGCAGCCCCGATAAAAAAAGCGATCCCAGATACCAGCCTATGATCGGATTGCCGGTTTTGATTCTACCGAACAGGCAGCATGCCATTAAAGGAAAAGCGTTTTGCACATTACAAACCGTGTATACGTATGGACAGTCTCCCCTAAGCGGTACCGGTCTGGGGGCAACAGCCTTCCGGGTTGCAGGGAATTTCATAAGGCGGGAAGGCTGGAAACAAAATACTTTTTATCCAATGAAGGGAGGCCATAATGAGTAGAAGGACAACACAGGGTGAAAGCTTCTGGAATCCTTATCTTGCAGGCGCTCTCGCCGGACTTGTTCTTGTCGGATCGGTTGCGCTTTCTGGAAAATTTTTCGGCACGTCAACCACCTTTGTTCGGTCAACCGGTATGATAGAAAAAATTTTCACCCCCGAGCGGGTCGCTTCGATGGACTATTTTATGAAAGAAGCGCCTATCGTCGACTGGCAGTGGATGTTTGTTATCGGGATTTTCTTCGGCGCTTCAATTGCGTCCAAAATTTCAAGCACGTATAAACTTCAGGCGCTTCCCGATATGTGGCGCAAGCGGTTCGGCGGTAGCATTCTCAAACGGGCAGGCGTTGCTTTTATTGGCGGCGTTATTGCAATGTTCGGCGCACGCCTTGCCGACGGCTGCCCTTCAGGTCATGGCCTCAGTGGTTCAGCACAGCTGGCGGCAAGCGGCTTTATAGCCCTCATTTGTTTTTTTATCGGCGGAGTTATTATGGCCAGAATTCTGTACAGAGGGAGGGATGAACAATGAATACACTCCTCTACGGATTGGTAACCGGCGTGCTTTTTGGTTTTCTTCTGCAGCGCGGCAGCGTGCTGCGGTATGATAAACAACTTGGCGCTTTGCTTTTCCTTGATATGACCATCGTAAAATTCATGTTTTCAACCGTGATAGTGGGAATGATCGGCGTGTATGCATTACTGGATTTTGGCCTTGCCGCACTCTCTGTTAAGCCGACAATTCTGGGCGCAGTAATTCCGGGAGGTCTTATTTTCGGCCTTGGCTGGGGTTTGCTTGGCTATTGTCCCGGAACATCGGTGGGTGCGCTTGCAGAGGGGCGCCTGGATGGTTTGTGGGGGGTACTTGGCATGCTTGCAGGAGCAGCTCTTTTTGCTGAAGCATATCCTGCACTTAAAAAAACACTTTTAACATGGGGGGATTTTGGAAAGATCACACTTCCCCAGATGCTGGGTGTGAGCCACTGGATACTTATTTTCTTTTTTATCGCTGGAGGACTTTTTCTGTTTTACTGGTTGGAAAAAAAAGGGTTGTAGACTATGGCAAACAGAAACGCGGATAAAAATTCATTCTAATTTCCGTTATAACAGCTTTCTGTTCAGTTTATCGTTACTACCTTAAGGAAATATCGCAATTTTGGTTTGTATGCATCTTTAGGCCTCAGGGACGCACACCTGCGGGACATATATCCAAAATCCCCGAGTGCTGGCAAATCACTGACAATCGTGCCACATAACTCAGGCATCAATGCTTTATTTAGCTCTTTGTTTGGGGTGGGGAGTGGAAAAATAGTTGGTGTTACCCATTTTTGTCGAGTGGGGCTGAAAAATTTTTTCTACGATGATTGTATTATATTCTTCTCCTTTTGCCGAAGAAGGCCCACAATATAAATCTTGTGAGGTATTTTTTTATAAAATAACTTTTTTTCCCCGTCATTTTTTTGCACCCCCTGCATGCTAAGGCTTAGCCGAAAGCCTCAAAAATTCTACCCTCCATGTTTCTTTGACAGCCTTTGGGCTTCGCATTTCCTGGCATGCTCGCCTCCCGTGGCAGGCCTCACTGTCCGTTCTTGTTCCTAAAGGCTTC
>JAFGCP010000206.1 GCA_016932595.1 Deltaproteobacteria bacterium | reverse complement strand
GTGCCGAAGAAGGGACTCGAACCCCCACGGTGTTGCCACCACAAGGTCCTGAACCTTGCGTGTCTACCAATTCCACCACTTCGGCACGCGATGTCCATAAGTGTTTGCATTTAAAACTCCTTTCATTTACAATAAATCTTTTTATTTGTCAATCACTTAAAAATGAAGGGTGGCTGAATGCTGAGCTCTGATGGGCGCTGTTTTGTCTGCGGCAAGGAAAATCCGGGCGGACTGCAGCTTGATTTCAGCTTTGCAGAAGATGGGTTAAGCGCTGAGACCGTTTTTTTGCCCGAGGAAAAATATCAGGGCTGGTCGGGCATTGTGCATGGCGGCATGATCATGACTGTGCTTGACGAGGCGATGGCCCAAGCAGCCGTCCATAAGGGCTATACGGTGGTTACCGGCGAGATGACGGTGAAACTTAAAAACCCGGCAAAAACCGGGGAGCCGTTGCGGTGCCGCGGCGCCATAGAACATGTAAAGAAAAAGATCCTCTATGCCAGCGCCAGCGCCAGCAGAGAGGACGGAACCGTAATTGCCGAAGCAACGGCAAAACTGGTTATCATTGCCTGAGTGCGACCATGCAGATACTTAAAAGCAGCAGAGAGGCAAAGTCGCTGGGTTTGAAAAATCCGGTGATTACCATCGGCAACTTTGATGGCGTGCATCTTGGCCATCAAAAAATATTGAAAAGAACCATTCAGCGGGCTCGCGCCCTGGACGGCGTTTCGGTCGTCTATACGTTTCATCCCCATCCGCTGAAAGTTGTCAGACCCGAGGCCGAGCCCCAGAGCATCACCACATTTGAGGAAAAGATCCGCCTGATAGAGGCCATCGGCATTGATTGCCTTGTCTGCGAAAACTTCACCCGGCAGTTTGCCGAACAGCCGCCGGAGGAGTTTATCAAAAACATTATTGTCGACCGCATTCATCCGCGGGAGATTATTATCGGCCATGACTATGCCTTTGGCAAAAATCGCAAGGGATCCATCGAGCTGCTGCAAAAGATGGGCGACATATTTCACTTTAAAGTGCAGGTAATCGACAATATCACCATCAAGAACATCCCCGTTCGCAGCACGACCGTGCGGCGCCTTATCACCATGGGGAAAGTATCACTTGCCGATAAGCTGCTCGGCAGGCCCTACAGCCTTTCGGGCAGGGTGGTTCACGGCAAGCAGAGGCGCATCGGCTTTCCCACGGCCAACCTGAGCCCGGGCAAGAATTTAATACCGAAAAATGGTGTATATGCAATCCGCACCCAAACGCATTTTGGTGTGTTTAATGGTATTGTAAACGTCGGGTACAACCCCACTTTTGACAATGAACGGCTGACGATAGAGGCGCACCTTTTCAATTTCAGCGGAGATCTGTACGGCAGGGACATTACGATACAGTTTATAAAGCGCGTCCGCGGCGAAAAAAAATTCAGCGATGTGCCCGCTCTGGTAAAGCAGATTGAGCGGGATATTTTCTTTACAAAACGATTTTTGGAAAAATACTGACAACGGGAGCACATATGAACCATCTTGATCAACTGGAGAGTTTGAGCGTTCACATACTGCGGGAGGCCTATGCAAGCTTCAAGAATCTGGGGATGCTGTGGTCGATCGGGAAAGACAGCACGGTGCTTTTGTGGCTGGCGCGCAAGGCATTTTACGGGCATGTGCCGTTTCCGCTGGTGCATATCGATACGCATTTCAAGATACCCGAGATGATACAGTACCGGGACCGGCTGGCCATGGAGTGGGGCCTTGAGATGGTGTACGGCATGAACGAAGAGGCCCTGCGAGACAAGCAGACCTTCCCTGACGGCACGGTTGACCGTATCGCCTGCTGCAGGAATTTAAAGACCATAGCGCTGACCAATACGCTGAGCGGGAAATGGCCGCGGTATGTTTTAAACCATAAGACCGGCGCTTATGAAGTATATAAAAACACGGAGCCGTATACGGGGGTCATTGTGGGGGTGCGGGCCGATGAGGAGGGCTCGCGGTCCAAGGAGCGGTATTTTTCACCCCGGGACCGGGAAAATCTCTGGGATCTGGGAGACCAGCCGCCGGAGTTCTGGAACCAGTTCAAGACGGACTTTCCGCCGGGCACGCATTTGCGGATACATCCGCTACTGGACTGGACAGAGCTGAATATCTGGGAATATATCGAGCGGGAAAATATCCCGACAGTGTCGCTGTACTATAATCAGGGAGACGGGAAGCGGTACCGGTCGCTGGGGTGCTATCCGTGCACGACACCCATAGAGTCGCAATCGCGCACTGTGCAGGAGATAATTCAGGAGCTGAAAAGCGGTGGGTTGAAGAATATCGCCGAGCGGTCGGGCAGGGCGCAGGACAAGGATGACGGTGGCGGGCTGGAGACGCTGCGGCGCGACGGGTATATGTAAAAGAAGAAGCCAGGAGTCAGAATTCAGAAGCCGGCAGGGGCGCGGTGCCCGCGCCCAAAGGTTCAGCAGGGGCAGGTTTTAAACCTGCCCTGACTTGGCAGCAGAGAATAGAAAACACAGAAACTGCAAAACGAAGAATGACTTTCCCGGAAGAGGATATGATATGACAGAACAACTTGAAAAGCAGAAAATGAACATAGTGATAGCCGGGCATGTGGACCATGGCAAGAGTACGGTCATCGGACGGCTGCTTGCCGATACGGGTTCTCTGCCCGAGGGCAAGCTTGAGCAGGTGCAGGAAAACTGCCGGCGCAATTCCAAGCCCTTTGAGTATGCCTTTCTTATAGATGCCCTGAAAGACGAGCAGTCCCAGGGCATCACCATCGATACGGCCCGGGTTTTTTTCAAGACAGCCAAGCGCAATTACATTATTCTTGATGCGCCGGGGCATATAGAATTTCTGAAGAACATGGTCACGGGAGCATCGCGGGCCGAGGCGGCGCTGCTGGTGATCGACGCTGAAGAAGGCGTGCGGGAGAACTCGCGGCGGCACGGGTACATGATGTCGATGCTCGGGATCAAACAGATAGCGGTGCTGGTGAACAAGATGGATCTCATGGGCTACGCGCAGGCAACCTATGAGGCCATAGTGTCGGAGTACACGGCATTTTTGCGGGAGATCAATATCACGCCTGCCTGTTTCATTCCGGTGAGCGCCATGCAGGGAGACAATATTGCGGAGCCCGCGGCAAAGACCATGCCGTGGTATACGGGCAAAAGCGTGCTTGAGATGCTGGACGCTTTTGAGAAAGAGCCCCTGCCCATGGAAAAGCCGTTTCGCATGCCGGTGCAGGACGTGTATAAGTTTACGCGTTTCGGCGATAACCGCAGGATCATTGCCGGCACCATCGAGACGGGCTCTGTGAAAGTCGGCGACGAGGTGGTGTTTTATCCCTCGGGCAAGAAGAGCAGGGTAAAGACCATCGAGTGGTTCAACTCTCCGGAGCGGACAGAGGCAGGCTGCGGCTCTGCCACGGGCTTTACCCTTGAGGAGCAGATTTATGTGACCCGGGGCGAGCTTGCCGTAAAAAGCACGGAGCAGAAGCCGCAGGTATCATCCCGGCTGAGGGTCAACCTGTTCTGGCTGGGGCGGGAGCCGCTGGTTCAGAAAAAGGATTATATTTTCAAACTCGGGTCCACCCGGGTTACGGCTCGGCTGGAAGAGGTAACGCGGGTCATCGACGCCTCGGACCTGAATGCCGCAGCGAGCAAGAACCAGATCGAGCGGCATGATGTAGCAGAATGCGTTTTGAAGCTGAACAAGGCCATAGCCTTCGACCCGACGACTGATATTGCCGGCACGGGCAGGTTCGTGATCGTTGATAATTATGAAATTCGGGGCGGGGGCATCATCGCCCAGGGGCTGGAGGACCGGCAGAGCTGGCTGCGGGAAACGGTGATGCTGCGAAACTACAAGTGGGAGAAGAGCATCATCGCGCCGGAGAAGCGGGCCGAGAAGTACAATCAGAAATCGACGCTGCTGGTGCTCACGGGAGAAAAGCAGGTAGACCGCAAGGCAATCGCCAAGCAACTGGAAGACAAGCTGTTTGAAGACGGCAAGATCGTGTATTTTCTGGGCATCGGCAATGTTCTGTACGGTATTGATGCGGATATCAAGGGCCGGGAGGGAACCCAGCGTCAGGAGCATATGCGCCGGCTCGCGGAGGTGGCCAATATACTGCTGGATGCGGGTATTATCCTGCTGGTGACGGCAGCCGAGCTGACGCAGGATGATCTGGAAATCATGAAGACAACCGTGAGCCCGGACAAGATAGAGACGGTGTGGATCGGGGAGAACATCACCACCGACATTGCCTATGACCTGCGGCTGACGCAGCATGAGACTGTTGCCGAATCGGTTGATATACTCAAGGCCCATCTGCAGGACAAGGGCATTATTTTCCGTCCCTGGTAATTCAAGCCGGAATCCGGAATTTGCACCTGGTTGCTGAACGAAACAATGAACC
>JAFGCP010000205.1 GCA_016932595.1 Deltaproteobacteria bacterium | reverse complement strand
CGACCTGGGCGCGAATCTGCTTGACGCGGGCTTCGATGGCCTTTTTGGTTCCATTGCCTTCAACAATCGTTGAGTTGTCCTTGTCTATGGTAACGCGTTTTGCGCGGCCGAGGTCTTCCATGGTGATGGCTTCCAGCTTGATGCCGAGATCTTCAGCAATCATCTTGCCGCCGGTCAGAATCGCAATATCCTCAAGCATTGCCTTGCGGCGGTCGCCAAAGCCCGGGGCCTTTACTGCAGCAACCTTCAGCGTGCCGCGCAGTTTGTTGACCACGAGTGTTGCCAGCGCTTCGCCTTCCACATCTTCGGCAATGATCACGAAGGGCTTGCCGGAGCGGGCAACCTGCTCGAGAATGGGCAGCAGATCCTTCATGTTGCTGATCTTTTTCTCGTGGATCAGAATATAGCAGTCTTCCATCACGACTTCCATGCGCTCGGGGTCGGTCACGAAATACGGTGACAGGTAGCCGCGGTCAAACTGCATACCCTCGACAACATCAAGCGTGGTGTCCATGGTTTTTGACTCTTCCACGGTGATAACGCCTTCCTTGCCGACTTTATCCATCGCCTCGGCGATGATGTCGCCGATGGTGGAATCGTTATTGGCGGAAATGCTGCCTACCTGGGCTATTTCTTTCTGGTCTTTGATCGGCTTGCTCTGCTTTTTCAGGTTCTCAATGATTTTGTCAACGGCCTTGTCGATGCCGCGCTTGAGTTCCATGGGATTGTGGCCCGCGGTCACCAGCTTCACGCCTTCACGGTAGATTGCCTGGGCAAGCACGGTTGCCGTCGTGGTGCCGTCGCCGGCAGTGTCGCTGGTCTTGCTGGCAACTTCTTTGACCATCTGGGCGCCCATGTTCTCGAACTTGTCCTCAAGCTCGATTTCCTTGGCAACGGTCACGCCGTCTTTGGTGACGGTGGGGGAGCCGAAGCTCTTATCGATAATGACATTTCTGCCCTTGGGACCAAGGGTCACTTTAACTGCATTGGCAAGAGTATCGACACCCTTGAGCAGCGCAGCTTTTCCATCCTGAAATCTAATTTCCTTAGCCATTGTCTAGCCTCCACTATTTATAATTGTTTATTTAAATTACTTCTGGATGATGCCCAGGATATCGTCTTCGCGCAGTATCAGGTGTTCGTCATTGTCGATTTTGATCTCGGTGCCTGCATATTTGCCGAACAGCACGATGTCGCCTGCTTTCACCTCGGGTGCAACGCGCGTGCCCTTTTCATTCAATTTACCGGGGCCTACGGCGATAACCTTGCCCTCCATGGGCTTTTCTTTGGCGCTGTCAGGGATGATGATGCCGCCCTTGGTCTTTTCTTCGCCTTCCAGTCTTTTAACGATGATTCGGTCCTGCAGTGGTCTGATTTTCATACGTTTCCTCCTTTGACTACTGTTAAATGGTTGCCTTAAACTTGAATAAATTCAAATAGTTAGGCTTTTGGGGGTGTTTTAGTGCACCGCACATTAGCAAATGCTTGATAATATAAGGTGCATCGCAACAGAGTCAAGGCAGGGCAGACATTTTTTTTAAAAAAACGCAGGGGAAAGCCTGCTTGACTTGAAGACCGGAAGCTCTTATGTTTATTCTAAATGAATGTTTTTGAAAGGAATGGCAATGGGAAATCAGCTTAAAACTGCAGTTTTGCTTGGCGTTTTGACGGCCCTTATCATCATGTTCGGCAGCTCGCTGGGCGGCCAGAACGGCATGATGATAGCTTTTGTTTTTGCTCTGGGCATGAATTTTTTCAGCTATTGGTTCAGCGACAAAATCGTTCTGAAAATGTACAAAGCGCAGGAGGTTTCCGAGGCCGAGTCGCCCGAGCTTTTTTCCATAGTGCACCGGCTGACATCTGCAGCCGGCATTCCGATGCCCAAGCTGTATATTATACCGGAAGATTCGCCCAATGCTTTTGCCACGGGCCGGAACCCCGAGCATGCCGCTGTGGCGGTAACACAGGGCATACTGCGGCTTCTGAGCCGCGATGAGCTCGAAGGGGTGCTTGCCCACGAGCTTGCCCATGTAAAAAATCGCGATATTCTTATCGGCACCGTGGCAGCCGTGCTGGCTGGTGTTATTACCTATATAGCCCATATGGCTCAGTGGGCTGCCATGTTCGGCGGATTTTCCCGCGATGATGATGAGGACGGCGGCGGAAGCCTGATCGGCACCCTCATTCTTGCCATTGTCGCCCCTATAGCCGCACTGCTTATTCAGATGGCGATTTCCCGCTCCCGGGAGTATCTTGCCGATGAAAGCGGCGCCCGGTTTGCCGGCACGCCCACAGGGCTTGCCGGAGCTCTTGAAAAGCTCGACTATGCTTCGCAGCGCGTGCCGCTCAAGGCCAACCCTGCCACGGAGAATATGTTTATTGTCAAGCCCTTTACCGGCGGCGGCATCATGAACCTGTTCAGCACACATCCGCCTATCGGGGAGCGCATTCAGCGGCTGCGGGCAATGCGGTAACCGGCTGTTGAAAAACGCTCATCTGCGGCGTTGCGCTCATCGTGCTTCATTGCGGCGTACAAGCCAGTACGCCTCATTCGCACAATTAAGCGCGCCTTGCATCTGAGCATTTTTGAACAGCCTCTGGTATTTGATTTTATTAAAAGGGATATTATGGAAAACAGAGAGACCGACCATCGCCCGTGGGGCTACTATAAAGTGCTGAAGGATGAGCCGTTTTGTAAGGTAAAGAAGATCGTCGTGTATCCCGGCAAGCGCCTCAGCCTGCAGCGCCACCGGCGCCGCAGCGAACACTGGTTTGTCGTGCAGGGCCTGGCTTCGGTGACGCTTGATGATGCGGTGCTGCACATTGCCGCCGGTCAGGCAGTGGATATCCCCCGCGGTACAAAACACCGGGTGGCCAATACCGCAGACGAAGAGCTGGCTTTTATTGAAATCCAGACGGGTGATTATTTTGGTGAAGACGATATTGAAAGGCTGGAAGACGATTTCGGGAGAGCCTGAGAGCGTTTTGATGGTTTAAAGTTGAAAAATCTTTACGTGTTTGAATTCCGAAGATAAATACTTGTTATATATTCCCCGCGGATTAACTCACATACTCCATATACGTAATTCCCCGATTGAAAATATCCGTTGGGGATCAAAAATGCGAACAGTTTTCAGCACCCCCTGATATGCACGCAGCAATCTCTGCAGGCTGGGGTGTTTCGGGTGAAAGCATGCAGATAGTCTCTATAAACACAGCAGAGAAGTCGGCCTTTTTGCCGCTCATTTCGGGTATTTCATGCCGTAACGAACAGAACAGTGTGGCTTGCAACAGGCGTCCTTTCAAATCAATGGTTGTTTGCACGCAAATTTTTCAGAAAATATTATTTATACCTCTTGCATAATTTCTTTTTAAACAGTATATTTGAATAAAACCTTTGAGAAGTTTGTCGAATTATGAAAAAGAAAATAATTATAGCTGTTATTGGGCTGGCTGTGCTGATCGGCATTATTGCCGGTATCAAAGGCCTTCAGATCGGTAAGATGATGGGCCAGAAGCGGCCAGTCCTTGCTGAAACCGTTACCGCAACCATAGTAGAGCCTCAGAATTGGGAATCGGCACTTTCATCGGTCGGTTCGCTGGTCGCGGTGCAGGGCGTAACAGTATCTGCGGAAATGGCGGGGAAGGTAGCCCATATTGCTTTTGAGCCGGGCTCTGCAGTGCAGGCGGGCGACTTGCTTGTGCAGCAGGATGTAGCAGCCGAGACCGCGCAGCTGCGCTCGGCAGAGGCTACCATGGCTCTTGCCAAGGTCAATTTCGAGCGGGCGCGCAGCCTGCTTGCGCAAAAGACATATTCCCGGGCTGAGTATGACAGTGCCGACGCGCAGTACAAGCAGGCCGTCGCCCAGGTAGACAACCTCAAGGCCGTCATCGCCAAAAAGACGATTAAAGCCCCTTTTTCAGGCATGCTGGGTATACGCCTGGTCAATTTGGGGCAGATTTTAAGTGCGGGTGATGCCATCGTCTCGCTTCAGTCGCTCGACCCGATTCATGTTAACTTTTCCCTGCCGCAGCAGCAGCTTGCTCAAATCCGGACCGGCTTTCTTGCCAGGGTGATATCAGATGCGGTGCCGGGCAAGATGCTTGAGGGGCCCATTACTGCTATCAATCCGCAGGTTGATGCAGCAACCAGAAATATTTTGGTTCAGGCGACGATAGACAATCATGAGATGCTTATGCGGCCCGGCATGTTCGTTAATGTGACCGTGGTGCTGCCTGAGCAGCAAACCGTTCTTGCCATACCGGCTACAGCGGTTTTGAATGCACCGTACAGTGATTCCGTGTTCATCGTTGAGAACGCTGCCGGCGACAACAGCACCGCCCCGGGCAAGGTTGCGCGCCAGCAGTTCGTCCGGCTGGGCCAGCGGCGGGGCGATTATGTCGCCATCACTGCCGGGGTGAAAGAAGGCGATATGATTGTCAGCACCGGCGTTTTTAAGCTCAGAAACGGCCAGGCGGTTGCCGTCGATAATACCCTTGCTCCGGCATTCAGTCTTGCGCCTACGCCCGCTGACAGATGACGGGAGAATCTGGAATTCAGGAGTCGGAATCCAGAAGAAAAGGCTCAGGAGCCGGAAGCCGGAGCAATAAAAATTTTTTATTTATTCTGAATGCTGATTTTTTTGGGCGCGGGCACTGCGCCCCTACTATACATTTGAGCATTTTTTCATGAAATTTACCGACCTGTTTATACGCCGACCGGTGCTTGCGCTGGTCATCAATCTCGTGATAATCATCGCGGGGCTGCAGGCAATTCGCACCGTTAGCGTCCGCCAGTTTCCGCGTAGCGAGAACTCTAGCGTCACCGTGAAAACCGTGTATGTCGGAGCCAGCGCAGAGCTTGTGCGCGGCTTTATAACAGTTCCTCTTGAGCGGGTCATATCGGCTGCCGACGGCATCGAATATATTCAATCCCAGAGCTCGCAGGGGCTGTCGAGCATCACTGTACGGCTCAAGCTCAACTACGACCCCATCAAGGCCCTTGCCGAGATAAGCACCAAGGTCGACCAGGTTCGTCAGGACCTTCCGCCCGAATCAGAAGTGCCGATGATTGATGTCGTATCGGCGGACAGCCAGTTTGCCGCAGCCTATCTGAGCTTTGAGTCCGACATTCTGGATCAGAATCAGATAACCGACTATCTCCTGCGGGTCGTGCAGCCGCGCCTGTCGGCTATTGAAGGAATGCAGCGGGCTCGGATTCTGGGGGACCGCACTTTTGCCATGCGCATCTGGCTCAAGCCCGACCGGATGGCAGCGCTCAATATCAGCCCTGCCCAGGTCCGCCAGGCACTAGCCTCCAATAATTACCTGACCGCCGTGGGTCAGACCAAGGGCGCGCTTATACAGGTTAACCTGACGGCCAATACCGACCTGCATACGGCCGAGGAGTTTAAAAAACTCGTGATCCGCGAGCAGGACGGCGCCATCATTCGGCTTGAGGATATTGCCCAGATCGCTCTCGGGGCGCAGGACTATGAATCCGAAGTCTCCCTTTCGGGTCAGACTGCGGTTTTTATGGAGCTTGCCACGCTGCCCACAGCAAACGTTTTGGATGTGCTAAAGCGCGTCCGCGAGGAGATGGAAATAATTCAAAAAAACCTGCCCTCCGGGCTGTCTGCCCGCATCGGCTATGACTCCACCGACTATATCAACACGGCCATACGCGAGGTGCTCACCACGCTGATCGACACGCTGCTTATCGTCATGGTGGTCATATTCTTGTTTCTGGGCTCCTTTCGATCTGTTCTCATCCCCATTGTGGCGATACCGGTTTCGCTTATCGGAGGGTTGTTCCTGATGCAGGCCATGGGATTCACCATCAATCTGCTGACGCTGCTGGCCATTGTGCTGTCGGTGGGGCTCGTGGTTGATGATGCCATTGTGGTTGTGGAGAATGTGCAGCGTCATCTCAACGAGGGCCAGTCCCCTGTTGACGCGGCGCTGCTCGGGGCGCGCGAGCTTGTGGGGCCCGTTATCGCCATGACGGTAACACTGGCTGCGGTATACGCCCCCATCGGCCTGCAGGGAGGCCTCACCGGCGCTCTTTTTCGCGAGTTCGCCTTTACCCTTGCCGGCGCTGTTATTATCTCCGGCGTCGTGGCGCTCACGCTCTCTCCCATGATGGCGGCTAAAATGCTCAAGCCCGGCCTGAGCGAGCACGGCCTTGCGGGCCGAATTGAGCGCGATTTTATCCGGTTCAAGGGGTTGTACGGTCGTCTGCTGAATGTGACGCTGGATGCCCGGCCGGCCGTGTACCTGGTGTGGCTGGTGCTTAGCCTCTGCGCGGTGCCTATGTTCATAATGGCCCCGGCGGAGCTTGCGCCCAAGGAGGATGAAGGAGCCATATTCAGTATCGTCGACGCCCCGGCAAATTCAAGCCTTGAGCTGACCAGCCATTTTGCAAAGGCGGCCGATAGAATTTTTCAAGCCGTTCCCGAAACTGATTTTACCTTCCAGATCACGTTCCCGACAGGCGGTTTTAGTGGCCTGATCGCTAAACCCTGGAATGAGCGCAAGAGGACAGCCGCTCAGATATTTGCCGAAGTGCAGCAGAAATTAAGAGTGATTCCTGGAATACGGCTTCTGACGGTAATGCCACCCCCATTGCCAGGCGGCGGTGAATTTCCGGTGGAGTTTGTTATTTCCTCGACGGCCGAGCCTGCCCGGATTCTTGAAATCGCCCAACAGCTCCAGCTCAAGGCTGTTGAGAGCCGCATGTTCGCCTTTCCTCCGCTGATCGACCTGAAAATAGACCAGCCCCAGTCCGAGATTTTGATTGACCGCGACAAGGTTGCCGATCTGGGACTCAATCTCGGGCAGGTGGGCGCGGATGTGGGCTCGATGGTGGGCGGCAATTATGTCAACCGGTTTAATATTGCCGGCCGCAGCTATAAGGTCATCCCGCAGATCCAGCGCAGCGACCGTCTTAACCCGGACCAGCTGCAGGATATCTATATAACCGGGCCAAAAAACCAGCTTGTGCCGCTCAGTACGGTCGCCGATATAAAAAACACCACTGTTCCCCGCTCGCTCAACCGTTTTCAGCAATTGAACGCCGTTAAAATTAGCGGCGTTGCCATTCGGCCGCTTGATGAGGCATTGCGCTTTCTTGAAGAGGAGGCCGCAAAAATTCTTCCCGAAGGCTACAGCATCGATTATACTGGCGAGTCGCGCCAGCTCAGGACCGAGGGGCAGAAGTTCCTTCCGGCTTTCGGGCTTGCCATGGTGCTGATCTTTCTGGTGCTTGCCGCGCAGTTCAACAGCTTCCGGGATCCTTTGGTGATTCTTGCAGGCTCCGTTCCTCTTGCCATGTTCGGCGCTATAATATTTATGTTCCTGAAAATGCCCGGTCAGAACATCCCCTTCTGGACAAACGGCTGGACCACGACGCTTAACATTTACTCGCAGGTCGGCCTCGTGACGCTGATCGGTATTATATCCAAAAACGGTATTCTCATCGTTGAGTTTGCAAACAAGCTGCAGGAGCAGGGCCTCGCCAAGCGCCAGGCTGTCATCGAGGCGGCAAAGACCCGCATCCGCCCGATTCTCATGATCAGCGTTGCTACCATGGCCGGCCACTTCCCGCTGACGCTGGTTTCCGGCGCCGGCGCCGCAGCCAGAAACTCCATCGGCCTGGTGCTTGTGGGCGGCATGGCCATCGGCACGCTGTTTACCCTCTTTGTGATTCCCTCGATCTACATGCTTATCGCCCGCGACCATTCAAAAAAATGAATTTCTTTTTTCCGGCATGCAGCTGCTGACGTTGCGCCTGCCTGGCCAGCCGGGATTTTTTCAAACAAACTTGCATTTTTTATCAATTTTTGCGAAGTGTTGAAGAACACGGCAGGAAACGGAACTGGTCCGGGCATGTTTCAAAATGCTGTACCTCCCGGGAGAAAGACCAGTGCCGCTAAAGCTTTATGGCTCCTCTGGGACTGACTGCCCGCCATGTGCAGCTTCACGAGCGGCGGCATAATGAAGAAACATGCTCTTAGTACAAACAACCTTTTTTATTACCGAAAGGAGAGACTATGAAAAAGCATATCTGTATGCGGGGGTGCATGCTTCTCGCGCTGCTCATCCTGACGCGATACAGTGTTTCCTTTGCCCAGGATGCCTCTGATCGCGACTGCCTGCCTTCTATTGATGCGGCAGCCCTGCCTCAGTATGCCGCCGGCAAGCTTGATGAAATAAAGCGCATGATGGCTTCTTTTCCCCGGAAGGCAATCAGCGCAAAAAATGAAGAGCAATCCTTGTATGAACTTATCCGTATTGTTAAGACAACGCAATCAAGCTATCATGCGATCAATTACGATGTTTTTGGATGGAATGATGTGCTTGAGTTTTTGTACCGGACAAATGTGGCAGCGGTAAAAAGGGGAATTGATGTCTCGAGAACCTTTATTGTTTCAGATGATACTTTGCGGAATGCCGTCATGCTTGAAAACCTTCTGGAAATTATGGCCACACACAGCAGGGACGGCATCAAGGTGTATTATGGCCTGCACCGCGAGATCATTAAAGACCCGGGATATAATCAAAACGCCATTATCGATGCCGGATTAAGCGATGGCGCGGTTCTGGCCCAGGTCAAGGCGGTCAGCATATACGGGCCGCAGCCTTCGTATCTTGATATAACGTGGGACAAGGAAATTTTAAAAAAGAAAAACCCCTTTCCGTTTTTAAAAAAAAGCGCCCATATTTATCCCTATAATGAAGCTGCTGAAAAAAAGCTGCGCGGCCTTGCCGCAGCTCCAGCGCCGGTGCAGTAAGACGTGGCAGCGGCCCGCATCTTTCAAGACGGCCCCCAACGCTGCGTTTATATAATCAGGTAGGCAAGCAGGGTTATTTCTATTGATAGATGGGCAAGAAAGGGCAGGAGCACGTTTTTACGCTTATAGCTCCAGTACGTGAGAACGATGGACAGGAGAAGCATGCCCACTGCCTCTGGAATTGATTTCTGCAGATGAAACAGAAATTCAAAGGCAGGAATGAAACAGGGGCCGATTTTGCCCAGCACTGCCTGCAGGTACTGCATAAGAAAAACGCGATGGAGAAATTCCCAACCGATCAGCCATGAGGACAGCCAGATAAGATTGCTTATCGCATAGGACCACTTCATTGCGCTGCTGAGATGTGATTGGGGCTGATAGTACTGGTTGAGCACCGGTATGAATTTGATGAGATAGACGCCGCAGGCCCCCGCCAGCATCAAGGCGATCAGCAGCCAGGCATCGGGTTTTTTCCAGCGCCCAAACGTAAAGACCCGCAGGTCAAGGTCCCTCCACATAAGCAGCACGGGAATGCCCAGCCACAAAATCGCCGTCGACATTTCAAACCCGTTTTTTAATCGCCAGTAGAACAGCGACCAGTCAATGATCCACCGGGTGTGATTCGTCGATAGCGAGTCAACCGTGAGGGCAAAAACAGCATACAGAAGCATCATGACTGCATATGCTGTATGTCCAGGCTGGTGTTGAGTGTCTTTCATATGCAGGGGGATAAGCGTATCTAGGTTTTTTTAATGTCCGGCATCTCTGCCAGTGCTGCCATTATTTAAGATATGTTTTGAACACTGTTTTGAAGGTCTCTTCAGCTATGCCCGGTTCAGCCTGCCACCAGATGACATTGCTGCCCCTTTGGTAGAAGAAATGCTTCAGTCCAGAGCCGGTTGTCTCATAGATACCCTGCTCCGGGCCGGACCTTTTAGTCGGCGGGCTGAAGCCGGCGGGCCCGGCGGCCATTTTGGAAAGCATCAAGTCAAAGGCCCTGCGCGCCTGATTGTCATTCATGAAGGCGCTGACATAGAGCACATTCTTTGAATCTGCTCCCCCATAGCAGCCCACTGCCGAGGTTGAGGCGCTGGTCGCCTTGCCATGCATGCTGTAGATAAGCTTGTTGGCTTCAACGCCCTCAACCGTGCGGGCAAGGGCAAGGCTGCCTATTGAGGCAGGCAGTTTTGGCGCAGGCGCTTTTTCAGGGCCGGCGCATGCTGAAAGAAGCGCTATGCAGAGCAGGCTTTGTGCCGCAATGCTGGCAACTGTTTGCAGGGAATGTCGGCGCATGTCATTATTTCCTTTTGGTTGTTTTTGATAAGCTGCACAATTTTTATCAAACATTAGAAACCGGTGCTGTTTTGGGAGCAATATAGAATTCACGGAACGCTAAAATGCCCATTGTCACATAGCATATCGTTTTGGGAATCATCAGCATGCCCACGGCAGGGAAACGGTCGAACAGGAAAACAACCGGGGCATAGCAGGCAAAAGAAACGAGTATAAGGATCGCAATTCGCCGCAGCAGCGTGTCGCCGGCTGCAAGTGAGTCACGGAGTATCAGTGCGGCCAGTCCCAGCTGCATGAGCATGAGCGGAATATTGCGGTATATGTACAGGGGCCCGCCGCCAAAAGATTTGTTCCAGCCGTTTTCGGGATGCATCATGATGAAGCAGCGAATGACTGCAAGGGCAAAAAGAGCCCAGCCCCATATGCCGATATCTTTTTTGTAGCGCGCAGCCCAGGCCAGTATCATCGCCCCGTAAAACAGCGTGAAGGTTACGGCTGTGGCCAGGCCTCCCAGCGGCACGAGAAATAAATTCGAGCCGAAGATGGTTACCGGCTCAGCCGTCTTGTTCAGGGCAAAAGCCAGCACCTGGAAACCTACATGGGCCGCATCGCCGATGGCGAGAAAGAGAAAGGCCAAAAGGATGAATGCGGCAGTGCGCCTGTCGGAACCGGCAACCTGGCGCCTTCGCCGCCACATGGCCCCGACAAGACAGCAGATGGTGATCAGGTACAGCACATTGAAAGGCATTTCAAATAAAGCGCGCATGGTGATAGACCTCTCCTGTGTTTGGTTTTTGTGATATGAGTGGGGCGCATCGTGCACCCTGATTTACGGTTAACCGTCTAACGGGTTTGCGTTTTTCTGCAGGGGCGATTCGCGAACCGTCCCTGCAGAAGCAGGGGGTGCTGTGCGCACCGTTTTATTTTTTGTTTTATGCATGACCAACAAGATAATATATGAGAGAAACTGGTAAAATTTTTTTATTTTAACAGCTATTAAAACTATTTTGTTTCCATAGTATTGTCAAAGATTTTATATGCTCGGATTTGTTTTTATTGCGTAATGCCGTTTTATGGGAGTTTCGTATACCAGGAATTTTTTAGAAGGGGAGGGGAGAAGATAGCCCGCCGCAGCGGGCCTTAGTGGATAGGAATGATGGAAATATCCAAGGCAGTATGCACCTGTAGTATTGGCGAATAATGCTAACTACGTAAGCAGGATCTTTTATGCAATCAGTATTTCGTGGAGCGTTTTTTTGACCTTAATGACTGTCAGACGAACCGGGGAGGCTTAATCTTCTTTTGTCAACAGCAGTCCCTTGATTGCTTCAAAGTGTTTGTCATGTGAAATCAGCGCAAGACTATGCCGCATGGCGCTTGCGGCAATCCAAATATCATTTGTCGGAATAGGTTTGCCCTTTTCTCTGAGCTGCTTCACGATAAGCGCGTAAAATTCGGCTGTTTCCAGATCATGCGTCAGAATGTAAACCCGCGGCGTGTTGAGGAAGGCTTCAAGCTCATTGCGATTTTTTCTTTCACGGTCTCCCATGGCAAACCCCGCATAGAGCTCAGCAATCACTGTTATATCGATGCCGATATAGTCGCAGTGCCTGAACAGCTCAACAATGCCGGGTTTTCCTGCTTTGAATGCCGCATAGATGTTTGTATCGATGGCAACTTTTTTCATTGCCAGATATCCTTATCGATTTTTTCAAACATTTTAATATCTGCAAGGAAAGCTTTTGTTTCCTGTTTACTCCAACCTCCTGCCAGAGCATCAAGGTCATTATATTTTTTAAAAACTGGCTCTTTTGACCTTCCGGTAAGTTTTTTTAAGGAGTCAATCAGCCATTGATTGACGCTTTGCCTGCTGCGGACCGCCTGATCTTTAATTGCGGCATCAAGTTCCCCGTCTATACCTCTGATAGTAATGCTTTTCATGGTTCCTCCTGATGGCATTATATGTATGCATTATGATTGTATTTAATGCCTGCACTGAAATCAAGAGTTTTTATTGCGCGATAGCTGTTTCAAATGGTGCCCCCCATTTGCTTCAAACAAGAGGTGGCACCCGCAATTCTCTAATTTTAGAGCATTTTTCTTTGTTTTGTAGCCGCATTCTCCACACATGTGAATCCCGTTCGTGGTGAGCTTGTCGAACCATGAGCGGAAAGTCAGCCCTTCGACAGGCTCAGGGCGATCGGTTAGGAGTGTCGTTTTCAGAAGAGATTTTTTATGAAGGCTACAGCATTTATAAAAATGCGCTAATATGGATATGCGCATATAGATCAGCGGGCAGTATCACACCCCTTGTTTGAGCATGTAGCTATGTTGCTGAATGTGTTGCGCTCCAGCTCGGCGTCTACCGATTCGCCAGCGCAAGTTTCAGCGCAAGGCCGAGAAAGACGGTGCCTGCTATTTTATGCAGGATAGTCTGGGCGCGCGCAGACCTGTTCAGCCACTGGCCAAGCGAGCCGGCCAGAACAGCTATACCTCCGAAAACAACGAGTGTGGCGAGTATGAACAGGCCGCCAAGCAGCAGGAGCTGCAGCGACAGGGGCCCCCGCGCCGGATCGGCAAACTGAGGCAGGAAGGCCAGAAAGAATATGGAGACTTTCGGATTGGTGATGTTCATGATGATGCCGCGTCGATAAAGATGCCAGTGCTTTGTTTCACCGCCTGTGCCGGCCTGAATTTCTTCGGCTGAAGCATGAAAGGCCTGCCAGGCAAGCCAGGCAAGGTAGCCGGCGCCGATGAATTTGAGAGCGGAGAAGGCAACTGCCGAGGTTTGGAAAACGACGGCAACTCCCAGGGCAACAGCCATGCTGTGGACTATGAGCCCCGTGCAAAGCCCGAGCATGACAATCAGCCCGGCATTTCTTCCCCGCAGGGCGGATTGCGTCAGGACGAATATATTGTCGGGCCCCGGCGCAAGAGCAAGCAGCGTCGAAGCAGCCAGATAGGGTATGAGCGTTTCAAGGGGGATCATAGGAGCTTTTTATTGATTGTTATGGTTCTACAGGCCCTGTGTTTAAAAACATGTATGACCTTCCAACATTTATTACCACTCCTGCTCAGGCAAGGAGCCTTTTTAACGAGGCGTATCTATCGTCAACATTTTTCCTCCTGCTGGTCCATGAGGTGTGGGCCTATAATCCCGGCTCAAGGCCCCTTAGCAGCGCCAGCACGTTTTGTCCAAGCACGCCGTGATTGTAGCCGCCTTCAAGTATGGCAAAGCAGCCGCCGTTGCAGGCCAGTGCCGTGTCGCGCACCATGCGGCCAATGGTTTCATAATCCTGCGTTGCAAGAAGTCCGCCCCAGTCGTCCTCATGATGGTCAAATCCTGCGGATATGCCTATGATATCAGCCTTCAGGCCACACAGCCTTTCCTCGATTTCCTTGATATAGCCGGCGCGGGTTCGGTTAACCGGGTTCAAAATCTGCACCCAGCCGGTATGGCCCAGTATGTTTATGGTGCCATCGCCATTGTGCAGGTCGAAATCAAGGACAAAGGCAGTCTGTATAAGCCCCT
This sequence comes from Deltaproteobacteria bacterium, assembly GCA_016932595.1. Taxonomy (GTDB): domain Bacteria; phylum Desulfobacterota; class WTBG01; order CAIYCZ01; family CAIRTM01; genus CAIWCT01. The sequence continues at coordinate 1,380 of JAFGCP010000205.1, read as the reverse complement.
CGTTTTTCAGGGCTGTAAGTGCAACGGCCATATTGTTGAAATAGCAGAAACCCCAGCAGGAGCTGTGCGAGGCATGATGCCCCGGCGGCCGGATGAGGGCAAAGGCGGGCTCCGCAAGGCCGATGCGGCCTGCCTGAATAGAGCCTCCTGCGGCAAGGGCGGCGATGTCATAGACACGCTCGAGTTTTACCGATTCGATATGGTCGATTGAGTGGGCCGCCCGCAGCTGATCAAGTGTTGCGGGCTCAGGGGTGATGAAGTCAACCTTGCCCTGTAAGGCAGAAACAATTGCCTCCATGCGGCCCGGTACTGCCGCGGGGTCGGAGGTATATTCGCGGTAGAAATCTGTGTGGAAAATAACTTTCATGCGGATTCCTCATTTTGGTGAATCAGCAGAAATGAAAGTATTAAGTACCCCTTTTTTGAGGGGAGCTGTATTCTGCAGCTGCTAGCGCTCCTCATTTTCAGGCAGGCGTTCCTGCACCCAGGGCAGGCTGCTGATGACGATTTTTCGGGCCATCCGCCGCAAGAGTTCGCTGTTTTCAAAAATTTTGTCCGCCAGCGGCGACATGCGGTAATAAAATTTGATACAGGCTCTGCCCGAAGCAGACGTGGCCAGCACCTCGTCGCGGTACCGGCGCAGGGGCAAGAGATCTGTCACATTATCAGGAAAAAGGGATTCCAGGGAGCAGAGGGGCGTGAAGTTGATGACAACAGTGGCCGCAGGGCTGTCAAGCTCGCCGTCGCTTGCAATGTAGGTAAAATTATCCGAGGTAATATTATCATCCGTTCCGTAAAAGGCCTTTTCCGGCTTGTAGCTGAAGGAGCCGTTTTCTCTCAGGGTGAGTTCGCCGTGTAACGGGCCGGTGACAAGCACTGCCGTGAGCGTATCGCTGCTGGGGTCGGTGTCATTGGCAAGAACGCCCGGCGCAGGAACATACAGAGGTATATTCCGGCTGGTGCTGAAGGTGTCGGCAACTGCAACCGGAGCGGTGTTGCCCATAATCAGCGTGACGGTCACAGCGGTTGTGTTGTCGCCGCCGGCAAGCGCTTTGTATGTGAAACTGTCTGTTTCGTTGAAATCTTCATTAGGGGTATAGGTAAAAGAGCCGTCGCTTTTTAAAGAAAGCTCTCCGTGGGACGGGCCGGTTACCAGCCTGGCGGTCAGCGGATCGCCGTCGGCGTCGCTGTCGTTTTTAAGAACCCCTGGAGCGGCGGCGGTAAATGAAGATTTTATGGCGACCGTGTAGGAGTCCGGTTCAGCCTGCGGCAGATCGTTTTCGCCGCGGAAAAAGGGATAGGTAGAGCCTTCGAAAATTCCCCACACGGTTTTAAAATCCCATCCCGCTGCGGTAAAGGTGGCGCGTTTTTTCATGTCGG